>JAQCGA010000491.1 GCA_027619145.1 bacterium
CGTCAAGACGGCGGCGGGTCGATTTCTAAATGGACTGAAGAAAGGCAAGACGGTTACCGTTGGGCGCACGTTCGATGTGAAGTACGGGCCGGATGCGCTTCGGATTGCGGGCCTGACCGATGAGCCGGATATGGAATCCGAAAAGGAGTGGGCAGAAGAAGCCTTACGTCGTGGACAGCACACGGGACTGTGGGGGCGTATTGGGGAAAGGGGGTTGCTCTACGGGCTGACCGGGAAAGAAATTTATGCGAAAATGTATACGTGGCTGGTGCTTCGGATGTACAAGCACGCAATGTCGGATCCGGATAACTATGGCGGGATCTGGGGATTCGATGCGGACTTCGCGCTGCACAAAGTGATGCCGGGCTGGGATCTGGTGGAGGAAAGCCCGTCTGTGTCCGAGAAGGATCGGTTGCGCATCACGCAGATTCTGTTCACGTTCATCAAGGATTGTGTGCCGCACGTGGGGAATATGGATGTGGATCATGTTCGTCACAATCATACGACGTTTGCGGCTTTGGGCCTGCATTACACGGGTACCTACTATCGGAAGTATTATGATGCTCAGGAGGCGGATGAATGGCTGGCGCTGTCGAACAAGTGTTTTCAGTTTCAGGCGAAGGCGTTTAAGCCGCATGAAGATTGTAGCGGGTACCAGTGGTTGACACATTTGCATCTGACAAAGTACAGTCTTTCGTCTGGAGATATGACCTTCTTTGAGAATGGTTGTGCGAAGCGGGCCGCAGAGTACGCGATTTTGACAAGCGATAACCTGGGGTATGCGCTGCCGTACGGGGACAATGCATCGCCGTTTGGCTGGTGGAGCGAACTTCCGTACCTTCGGGCGGCGGTATGTGTGTTGGGCGACGGGCGGTACCAATGGATGCTGGATAAGAAGACGGCTGTAGAGCCGAGGTATGCCGCATTTGAGTATTACCGGCGGGTGGAACCGGTAGAGCCAGTTGATCTGGACGGAACACAGGTATTTCCGGTTGATCCACTTTACTATGCTTCGAACAATGGGAAGAACCATTTGCCGTTGAAGAAAACGGTGGATAAGGTGGTGTTTCGAGATGGATACGACCCGGACGGGCAATACCTGTTCCTGGATGGGTTGTCGAATGGGGGCCACAAGCATTACGACGGGAACTCGATCAGCCGAATTACCGAAAACCGCCGCATCTGGTTGGCGGACTGTGATTATATCAAATCGCTGCCAAAATTTCACAATGGGGTGCTCGTTTTTAAGAACGGGCAGTCCGAAGAAATTCCGCCATTCGTAGAGTTGGAGCATTCTGCGAATTTTGCCAGTTCTGGATTCTCTGAGACAACCTTGCGGGATTATAGCGGGGTGGACTGGCACCGGAACATTCTGTGGAACCGGGGGCGGTATTTTCTGGTGGTGGACGAGATGGAGGCGAAAACGGAAGATGAGTACAGCTTCCGTGCGGTCTGGCAGACGGTGGGGGATGCCAAGGTAAAAAACGGCGGCCTGGCGGTAGAGCAAGACGGAGAACACTTTTTTATTCAGGGCCTGGACGGGCCTACATTGAAGTTGGAAGACGATGCGGTTACCGGGAAGAATTGGGTTGGGTACGAACACGCGGAGCCGGTTGTGCGCATTCTTCAGCAGATTGCAAATGTGAAGCTGAAGGTGGGTGAGTCTTACCGTTTCTTCAATCTGTTGTATTGTACAGATGACGAACAGCCGCAGAAGCTGGAAATGAAGCAGGTGACGGATGGGGCGGTTCGGATTGACGGGGGACCGGAAGTGGTATTTACCGGTGTGGGTGATTCTGAAGTGGTGCAGGAAATTCCGTCTGGCCCTGCTGTGGCGGCAGCGCAGTTCCATATTTCGCCTTCGCGGTTTGCTCTGGTAGGTGGGACGGAGTTGTCCTGGGAAGATGTGGTGCTTCGCAGTGATGTTCCGGTGTCCATCGAATGTGATGTGGCGTCTGGCCAGGCGAAGGTGATCGCTGCAAAGCGGACTCGGCTGAGCTTGAAGATGGACGGAGGATACGCGGTATCTGTGAATGGGCAACTTGCTCAGAGCAAGACTGCGAAGGGGATGTTGAGTTTTACCGTTCCAGCCGGGGAGCACGATGTGGTTCTGGTGTCGCCGGTTGTGCAGAGTCTGAGGAAGAAGGCCGCTCGAAAGGCGAAACCGAAGGTAAAAGGACCTGCTACGGTCCAGCCTTCCAAGACACGTGTGGGATTGCTAAAGGAACTCTGGGCGTACCGGGATGGCGGTGCGATTCTGTCTGTGCACGCGGCTGATCTGGACGGAGATGGGGTTGCCGAGGTTGTTGCGGGTGGGCGAGGTACATCGGTTTGTGCAGTGAAAGGTGGGAAGACACTCTGGCAGTTTGCCACGGGTGGTGAGGTGCGATCTGTATGGGCTGCGGATTTGGAGAAAGATGGGAAAACGGAGGTGATTGCCGGGTCTGCCGATACGAAAGTGTACGTGCTGGATCACAAAGGCAAGAAGCGCTGGGATTTTGAGATTCCGCTGTATTACCGCAAGCCGATGTTGAAGACGGTGTTTGCGGGAGATATTGACGGGGATGGAAAGCTGGAGGTGATTGCTGGAGCGGAGTCCTGGCGGTATTATGCGTTTACGCATAAGGGGAAAGAACTCTGGCACCAGATGACGGTACACTCATCCACGCAGGGCTGTGCAGCGGATCTGGATGGTGACGGCAAGGATGAGGTGTTGGCAGGGACGGAATATCACCGGTGGCACTGTATTGATGGCAGTGGAGAAATCCGGTGGTCCTACCATCCGCGTACGGGTCCGCGCACAAATTCTGTGGCCGCGGGTGACCTGGATGGAGATGGGCTGAAGGAAGCTATTTTTGCTGGTGCGGATACACATATCCACGTACTGAAGGCGGATGGAAAATTGCTGTGGCAATTTAATACTGGAGATGAAGTGACCCAGGTGATTGCCGCAGATGTGGACGGAGATGGTGTTGAAGAAGTGGTGGCTTCGTCCATGAGTTTTAATGTGTACGTGGTGAAAGGCGACGGCAAGACGCAGTTATGGCGGACTGACCTGGGCGAAGTTGTACGCTGTATTGCAGTAGGCGATTTTAACAACGACGGAAAGCTGGAGGTGGCTGCGGGTACCGAGGATGGCATTGTGTATCTGTTGGCCAACAAAGATGGTCGTGTGATCTCGCGGTTCAAGACCGGTGGGCCGGTGTTGACATTGGGCGCGGCCGATGTGGATGGAGATGGAACGCCGGAGATTATTGCGGCATCGGACGATGAAAGTTTGTACGCATTGAAAGCCTGAGGATCAGGTAGGAGATTAAATTGAAACGGCATGGACCCCGGGAAGCGGGTTCATGCCGTTTTTCGTGGCGACACGATATGGTTTGCCGGGCGAAGGATCAGGTTGTGCTGAGGTCTGCTTTGCAATTTGCCTGGATGCGGAAGGAGCCATCTTTTCGACGTAAGGCGGTTGCGCGCGGTAAGATGGAGATTCGATCACCCGGGCCGAAGTCGTAGAGGTAGGCGATGTGGTTCGAGGTAAAGTCGTCGGAAAGATCGTGCGTGCCTTCCAGTCGGATGGTTGCATCGCGGATTTGTCCGGGGTTATGGGGTGCGAGGGTGACATCTGTGACGGGGTGCCAGGCGGAGAGGGTTTCGTTTACAAGCCGGGCACCCTGGTAATACCCCTGGGATGCCATGTAGAGATTGGTGGGTGTGGTGAGGCCGGAACCATCGGGATTGAGCGGGCCAATTTTGAAACGGCCGATACAAAAGGATTCTTTGCCAAAGTGGAGTCGGTAACGCCGCCCGTGAGATTCTACTGCCGATAGGGTGTATGCTGTGACGCGCCGCCCATTGTAGATGCGGACCACGTTTCCTACGAGGCCTCGTGTTCTGAAGGGTTGGGAATCCTTGTCCCGTTCGATTTCGACGG
>JAQCGA010000492.1 GCA_027619145.1 bacterium
TTGACGTGGGCCAACGCAGCGGAAAAGGCGCGTGCCCGACTGGAGGCGTTGCAGAAAAAACCCGTGCGACGATTTCAGAACCGGAGTGTGGATTCCCCGGATCTGTCTGCCCAGATATCGGAGATGCCACGTTCCGGTGCATTTCACGAGCTCGGTGTAGAAGATGCACAGGGCCGATCCGAGCAGGTAGATCTGGTGGTTCTGCCCGGAGAAGGCAAGCAGGTGGCATCCACGCGTTCCCTGGAGCGTTTTTCGGGATGTGGGTTCCGTGAATTAACCGTGGGAATTGGGGTTGAGGGGCCTGCTGCTGCTCTGAATGGGGTTCTGGGTGATGTGCAGGGCACCTACCTGGCGTTGGTGCGCAGCGATGTGGTGGGAACCGAAGACTGGTTGGCACGTCTGGTGGAGCATATGGAAGCCCGGCCGGAATTGGCCATGCTTGCACCCTGTCTTCCGGAGGGCGCAGGAGAGCAGCGGGTGAAAGCCAGGTACCGGAGTCTAAAGAAGGAGTTGCAGAAGTTCGCGCGGGGTCAGCATCAACGCCAGAAAGGAGAGGTACACCCGGTAGATGTCTTGAGCCCGACCTGTGTGCTGATCCGGACGTCTGTCCTGGGTAGCCTGGGAGGTGTGGATGCCAGTTTTCGAAGCCCGGCGTTTGTGCTCGATCTGGCACGGCGTTGTCGGCAACAGGGCGGAATTGTGGCCTGCGCTATGGATACGTTTGTCCACTGCGACTTAGTGGAAATGGGCGAAGTGGAAACACGAGAAGGAGAAGCGGTGGGGCATCTGGAGGCGGGGGATGTGCATCGGGCAGCCGGAGAACACGAGGCTTCTATTGTCTGTTATCGTTCAGCGCTGGAGGCCAAACCCGACTATATGGAGGTCGTGCTGGTTCTGTCTTCTGCATTGCTGGAGGCCGGGCGTGGAAAGGAAGCTGTGGGTCTTTTTCGAGAGATGGAGTCCCGGCATCCGGATTCGTCGCGCGTTAAAAATTATCTGGGAAGGTGTTTGTTTCAGGCTGGAGAAGTCGCCGATGCGCGTCGTTGTTTTGAAATGGCGATTGAAATTGACGACACGTTTTCCGAGGCATATAGCAACCTGGGCGTGTTGCTGTGGGAGGCCGGCGAACTGGATGGAGCGCTTGCCCGGCTCAAACGCGCTGCTGAACTGACGCCGCAACACCCGGATGTGGTTTATAATATTGCTATGATTTATGCCCAGTTGGGGCAGGCTCGGCAGGCGATTCGCATGTTACAAAGCTACCTGGACCTGCAAGGAGATGATCTGAACGCGCGGGTATATCTGGCTGTTTTGTTGCTGGAAAACGAGGCTGAGGCAGACGGCTTAACGCAATTGGAATATGTGATGGAGCGGGAACCCGAACACGAAGAGGCACTGAAGGTGGTGGCAAAGCTGCGTGAAGGAATGGATGAAGGAGAATCAGACACAACCCAGGCTGAAGAGTGACAGGAGCACGAATGGCGAACGGTAAAAGCGTGCGGGGCGAGCGGGTGTGTCTTTGCCCTTTTGAAGGTGAGTTCTGGGCGCGAGGGTTGGGATGGTATAACGATCCTGAGATTATTGCGCTAACGTCTGACGATTCGACTCCGCTCACGGAAGAGCAGTTTGGGGAAACCATCCAGGTGGATCTGGACCTGAGCCAGTCTGTGGTTTTCGGAATCCAGAGTGTTGTTGGACAACCCATCGGCATTGGAATGTTGCGAAGTGTAGATCTTGTTCACGGAGGATGCGATCTGCATTTGACAATAGGCGAACGGAACTGTTGGAACCGAGGGTTTGGCGCAGAGGTGGTTGGGCTGATGTGTGCGTATGCGTTTCATACACTGGGTTTGCATAAGGTGATTTCCACACCCTTTGCGTCAAATGGGCGTATGATCCGTTGCCTGGAGAAATGTGGATTTCAGAAAGAAGGGGTTTTGCGCGATGCCCTGCGGATTGGAGACGGCTATATAGATGTGGTTATTATGGGCATGATTCAAAGTGAGAACGATTCCTCGGGGCCGGCGCTGGCGCGGTGAACCGGGTGGAGAATGGACGATATGGCGAAGCGACATAAACGAAAAAAACAAAAAAAGAAACGCTCTTTGCATCGGGGATCCGTTTCGGAAGCTACGATTTCAGTGTGTATGATTGCCAGAGATGAAGCAGATTTCTTGTCCCGTTGTTTGGAAAGCGTACAGGGACTGGCGGATGAGATTGTGGTGGGTGATACAGGTTCTTCGGACGCTACAATGGAAGTGGCGCGGGCTGCCGGGGCACGTGTGCTGGAGGTGCGGTGGAGCGGAGATTTTGCAGCGGCACGTAACGCGGTACTGGAAGAAGTACGGTGTGATTGGGTTCTGGTGGTAGATTGCGACGAGGTGCTGTCTCCGGAGGATTTGGGCGCCATTCGGAAGGCTGCCGCGAGTGGCCGTGCTGCAGGATATCGGATGACCACCCGGAATTATCTGCGCGATTCGGATCGTGTGGGCTGGCGAGCTTGCAAGGGGGAATACGCAGAAGAAAAAGACTACCCCGGCTGGTTTCCCACCACCAAGGTGCGGCTTTTTCAGAACAACCCACGCGTGCATTTTGAAGGGGCATTACACGAGTTGGTGGAGCGGAGTATTGAGGCGATCGGTGGGGCTATTGGTGATTGTTCGGTGCCAGTGCACCATTATGGGTACGTGGAGAAAGATTCAGATAGCGCGAAACTGGAGGCGTACCTGGATGCTGCACGAAAAAAAGCAGCTGCGGAACCCGGAGATGCCAAGGCACAGTACGAGCTTGCTCTGGCCCTGCGAGATACCGAACGACCGGATGAGGCACTGGCCGCCATCGAGCAGTGCCTGAAGAATATGGAGGGAGCCCAGGCTGGGCAATTGCAATATATGAGCCAGGACCATGCGCTGCTGGTCAAGGCTGATATTTCAGGGCGGCTGAAGGACCGGGTTGGGGAGGAGCAGGCCTATAGACAGGCGCTGGAGGTGAATCCGAAAAGTTTTGAAGCGCTGAACAATCTGGGAACCATCCGGTTGCGGGCAAGTGCCCTGGAAGAAGCCAAAGATTTTTATGAACGAGCATTGCAGCTGGCGCCTGAGGTGGAGGCGATCCGGTTGAACCTGGAGAGGGTGAGGAAGCGGTTGGCAAATGACTTGGGTTCCGGGATTGGGCAAGCAGTGGATGCTGGGCGTTTGAGTGTTTGCCTGATTGTGCGGGATGAAGAAAAGGTGTTGGATCGCTGCCTGGCGAGTGTGCGTGGGGTGGCGGATGAGATTGTGGTGGTGGATACGGGTTCGACGGATCGGAGTCTGGACATTGTGCGTTCGTATGGCGCGCAGGTGTTCCACTTTACGTGGTCAGACGATTTTTCGGCGGCGCGCAATATTGGGTTAAGCCATGCGACCGGGCGATGGATTCTCTGGCTGGATGCAGACGAATACCTCAGGCCCGAGGATCAGGAGAAGGTGACTCGTGCAAAAGCGCTGGAACCAGACCAGGCGCTGCTATTTACGCTGGTGAACGAAGGGACAGATCAGTCTCGGTTTCGGCAGGTGAAGATGTTTCCCAACCGCCAGGAGATCCGGTTTGAGCGGCCGGTGCATGAAACGGTACTTCCTTCCCTTCGGCGGCTGGCCATGGACGTGGTGGGTACAGACGCCGAGGTACGGCATACAGGATATGCGGAAGCCCGGACATTAGAAAAGAAAAACGCGCGGTATTTTGACCTCATGGAAAAGTGGCTGGAAAAACACCCGGAGGATCACGATATCCGTTTTCGTACGGGGCATACGTTGTATGTGCAGGGAAAATGGAAGGAGGCGGAGGGGCGATTTCGAGAAGTTGTTGAAGCGGGCCTTTCTGCGGTGGAGACGGAGGCTCTGTTTCGGGCAGCCGCTACGTTTCTGGGC
>JAQCGA010000493.1 GCA_027619145.1 bacterium
TAGAAACGCTTTCACATCGCCCCGTCCACCATGCGAAACCAGATCTTCCTCCTGGACAGCCTCCAGGAATTCCAGTAACTCGGCATACCCCGTCACCACCCAGGCCAACCCGCGCGTCCATGTAGAGAATGCCGAATACCCCTGCTGGGTACTCGGGCACCGATAATTCCCGTCGTTCACATTAAAGATAGATTCGTGTACCACCCGACCTCGCACGTCGTACGCATCCCGGCCCTCCCCATAATAAACGTTAAACTTTGCAGTGGTCTCCGCGTGATGGATCAAGCGATCCAACAAAGATATCACACGGTCATTCTCGCCCATCAACACGTGGCCAAGCTGGTGTGCCAAACCCATCGCACGGCAGGAGCGGATTGTATCGGAAAACAACGAATGAGGCCCGTTGAACGATGGAATATACCCTTTCCCGTCTTTAATCTGCGTCCAACGCGCTGCCTGAACCGCACCCGATGCCTTCAGCGCCATCTCGTAAAAGTTCATCTCCCACGTATCGGTCTTCAGTATTCCTTCTCGCATCAGCCGGCGCAAATTTCCGTACGTGGACACATTGTTGAAGCCGTGATCATGCACCCCGGTGTGCGTCACGTGTGTCGCCATGCGCTCCAGCGTCCCCCGCCGTCCAATTTCCAGGAACTCCTCCTGTCCGGACGCATCGAACTGCAAAATTGCATTCCCAAATTGAAACCCCTGAGTCCACTCTGTCCACCCCCGCGATGTGTACTTTCCTTCCACCGTGAACACGGGCGTTCCACGCGAAGAATCCCACATGTTTTCAATCGAAATTATTTTCTGCCCCGCCAGTTCAAAAAACCGATCCAACTTTTGTTTTAGATCTACAACCGAAATCTCCTGCTCGATCTTCATCCCAATCCTTTCGTTATCCGCTTCCAGGGGTTCACACTTCTACAACAAGACCGTCATATGCCAGCTCCACTTCCTTGGGTAAACAAACACCGTTTTCACGGCACTGATCTTCAAAAAAACGTGCGTCCAACCGATGCATAATATGTGTCAAAAAGGTTCGCCTGGCTCCCACGCGCTGCGCGATTTCTACGGCCTCGGCAACACAGAAATGTGTGGGATGCCTGGGATTAAAACTCAGCGCATCCAGAATGAGCACTTCCACGCCCACCAGGGCCTGCACTGTATCCTCTGGCATCCGCTTCACATCGGGCACATATCCCAGCGCTCCAATCCGGTACCCCACCGTATTCACCGCGCCATGCTCCACGGGCAACGCACGAATAGGCACCCCCTGGACCTCAAACTCACCCTCTACGACGTGGGGTTCCAGATGCGCTACCCCGCCTCCTTGAAATGTATCGCAGGAAAACATATAATCAAAATTCTTCTGCAAAACGACCATGGTTTCTGCCGAGCCATAAATCGGCATATCCATCTCCTGTTTCCGGCAGGGCATCACCAGGTCGTTCGTCCCGCTGATGTGATCAGCATGGCAGTGCGTGTACAACACCGCATCGATCCGTTCCACACCATGTCGGTCAATCTGATCCAGGAAATTCGGTCCGGTATCTACCTGCAAGCCAATCTCATCGACCTCTACAAAAATCGACGGGCGAGTACGTGCGTTGCGTGACCCCGGCTTGCGAGCATCCTCGCATGTCTGGCAAGAACAGCGATATTCAGGAACACCTGTTGACGTTCCCGATCCAAGAACCGTTACCTTCATCACAAATGCCCTCTCAAACCCAAAGTTCTCCGCGGTGTCCCTGCTCGATTGCCTCGCATAATTTCATGGTCTTTACCATGTCCTCCAGCGTACTCCACGATTCTTTGTCTTCACGAATACACTGAACAAAATGACGCGTCTCATTAAAATCCAGACCTCCCACCGCACCCAAATCCAGGGTATTGTCCGCCACCTTCCCATTTTCATAAATCTCACAGGCCGGATCTCCCGTCAAATCCATATACACCGAGAAATCTTCCGCATGTACTTCGGCCTGCTGAATGCGGGCTCCAACGCCGTAGTGGCTCATCATCACTCCGTTGCAGCCTGTATCAAACCCTATCACTGCATTGTAGCGGTTGCTACCTTCCCGTGCGCCGCTCCAGGAATCCGCGCACACCCGTACCGGGTCCGCTGCTTTCTCCAGGGCTGGTCCGGCCAGCCACCGCAATAAATCCACGTGGTGGATCGCATCGCATATAATAGGCGCGGGTGTAAGCCCTGCCATAGCAGATGTTCCAACTTTCGTGACTGGTTTGTTGTACGTGGCCGCCACCTGGACTGCCCCTCCCCGCTCCAGCACCCTCCGTTTCACGGCCAGCACTTCCGGCTTGTACCGCCGGTTCACCGAAACGATCACCTTTCCTTTGCTCTTGCGTGCTCCATCCAGCATGCGCTGCGCATCCGCCGAGCTCATTCCCGCCGGTTTTTCTACGGACGTATGCAGATTCCGCTCCAGACAATCCAGAACAATCGGCACCGTATGCCCCGGCATGGTTACAACATAGACCACATCCAGTTCACAGATATCCAGCATCTCCCGGTACTCCGTAAATCCCTGAACCGGTGGATACATCTCCTGGGCCTTGGCCAGACGCTCCGGGTTCATTTCCGCAACCGCAACCAGATCCATTTCGGGCTCATGTGCAATCATCTCAAAATGTACCTGCGCGTGCCCTCCCGCGCCAATCACACCAACCCGCAACTTGTCCATTAAATCTCCCTTGCCTCCGGCCTTTTAACCCAAAACAATAAACGGCCAACCTTCAGAATTTGGCACGACCTGCATTTACTCTTCAGAATCTCGCTGCTTCTTCGCAAAATTCTCAATCTGCAAATTCGCACCTGTTAACCGTTCACACAGCACATCCACCATATTCTCAAATACCTTCAATCGAACGCCCTGATCTCGGAGAAATTTTTCCAGATCCACTTTCGTAATTGCAAATCCAGACGCGTTCTCCAATGCCAGAATGGTTGCAGACCTGGGTTGGCCCGTCAAAACGCCCATCTCGCCGGTCGTGGTTCCCGGCAGAATTTCGCCCAGAACCGTACCCGCTTCGTTCACCGCCGCAACCCGCCCCTGAAGAAGAATGAGCATCTCTCCGCTGGGTTCACCCTGACGATAGATCACTTCATTCTGCGTGAAGGTCCTGTACTGACAGAGTTTGAGCAGACGCTGAGCTTCCGAAATGGTAAAACGCCTGAATATTTTTACCTTTTGCACAATAGATTTGACATGCTGCGTGTGATCCCTGTTCACATCGTCACCCTGCCTTTCTCATTTCAGCCGGACCAGCTCCCTCCGATCATCGGGCAGGGAATCTACAAACTCCATGCTGAAGTGCAACCCCTGTCCACCCCAATCTGGCATATATCCAATGCTGTAGCAGTAATATAAAGTGCGCCGCGGCCGATTGGAAGTGTTTACCGTGGAGCCGTGCGTGAGAGCCTCGGTAAAAATAATGGCGTCCCCTGCTTTTGCCGGAACCGAGATCAGCGGTGGATTTTCGTTCGGATGGCTTCCCCATGGTCTGGAAAAATTACTCTTATGCGCTCCCGGAATCACGGCAAAACACCCATCTTCTGCAGCGCAATCCAGCATGGGAAACACCACCTTTGTAAGCGTGGACACCATCTGGCCGTTCCGACAGTGGTATTGACACTTTGGAATAATTGGAGTACCGTGCATGTGGAGCCGGGTTACACCGCCTTCCCAGCGGTAAATCGTGTATGTATGGTTCAGGCGGTACGGGCCTCCGGTGACTCCTGCAATCACATCCAGCACATCTGGTAAATCCATTAACGATAAAAAGGCCGGATCCCCCTCCAGAATGTTCGAAATATACAGATTTTCCGGCGTTCGGTCCTGTCCCAGTACAAGCGGAGTTGGGT
>JAQCGA010000494.1 GCA_027619145.1 bacterium
CCCGGCAAAGCCGGGCGGGGTGAGGGCTTTTACTGTTTCCGGATCACATCTCCAGCGCTGATTTTTCCGGGCTGGACGACTTTCGCGTAAATGCCGCGCAAGCGAAGCGCTTTGCCTTCAGGCGAGTTGACGAAGGTCATTGCATCCATGCCGAACCGGGCCACGAATTTTTTACAGCCAAGATGGGGCACGTCTGTAATTTCAATGACAGCAGATCCGAGGGCGAGGCGGGTTCCGGGGGAAAGGTTTTCTTCGCTGAGGTCCAGGTCCACAAAGAGTTGGTCCCCGGTAAGGGCCCAGCGGTCTTTTGCCTGAGAGACGAGGGCGGCCGCTCGGGAGTTCATCATCGTGAGCTGGGTGTCTATCCGGAGTTCGCCTTCTGCATTGCGGGCACTGGGGCGTGTGTTCCAGTTGTCCCCTGCAAGGCCTTCGGCCGGGTTCAGTTCGCCCACTTCCAGGACGTCTCGTTCTTCCGTTACCGGGCGGCGTACAATCAAGTCCAGTTTTCCGTCGGTTCGAGGTGACTGGCGGATGGGTTCCAGGCCGGCTTCCAGTTCTTCTGTTGTGAGGTGTTTTATCTGTCCCACGTGTTCCCCCGCTGGTGAAGGTTGGTTGCAGTTCTGATGGATGTTTGGGTTCGTCATGCGGCTATGCGAATATGATACAGTACAATTTCGGGATTGGCAACTGGGAAATGAATATGTACCGGTTTGATGAAGGAAAACATGCTGGCATCTTAATGGTCAAGACCACAATATATCCACATGGGTTCTGTTTTTCCTGCCCGCGCAAAGCCGCATTTCTTGTAAAATGCAGTTGCTCTATTGTCTGCTACAAGGATGTGTTGGTGGAAATTTCGATATTTTGCGATCAGGCGTTTCATCAGCTCGGTTCCAATTCCTTGTCTCTGGTAATTGGGATGAACAAGCAGGTGAGGATAATATACGACCAGATGTCCGTCAGAGATTGCATTGCCCAATCCGATGAGTTGGTCACTTTTCCAGGCGGTCCATAATGTGTGTGAGTTCAACAGGCCATTGCGAAGTTGCGTGGGTTTGTTCGCCGCGGCCCAGGTGTTGGCATGGTATAGTTCAAGTATGGCTTCAAGGGGGATGTCTCGTGTTTCGCTATAGACAATTGCGGAGTGATCCATTCCACTTCCTCTCTCCAATACCTCCCGAATTCCCTACACATCTTTCTGGATCTCGCCCGCGTTCCGCACCATTCGGAATACGGCTCTCAAGGTGAGGATCATGAGCGCAAACCAGATGATTGAAAGAATTGCGCTGAGCCCTGCCATCTTTTACCTCCTTGTGGAGCGCCTTATTTCTGCAAGCCCAGGATCCATGCGCCTGCCCACAGGTTCAGCAGCAATGCGATTCCGGTAATCCCTGCGGCAATGAGAGCTCCAGGTAGCCAGGGGTGTGTTTTGCGGCGTCTGGGGAAGTGGAAGCGGGTGGGCAGGCCAACGGGGCGTCCGGGTGGGAAACTGTCCATTCGGGCAAAAGGGAACACCGGGTGCACTGCGGGTCCGGACAGCCCCTGCAAGCCACGCAGACGGTGGGCTTCAAAGCGGGTCGGGTCCGTTTCATGCCTGACAGACAACACCCGGTTCGGCGCTCGGCCCGGCTCTCTCAGGAAGTCTTCACAGGAACGACACAGATCTGCGTGATCCAGAATTTCTTCCGCGCAAAACGGACATGGTTTCATGGCTTTTCCTGTCTGAAAAACGTTGTCCGTCAATTATATAGAAAAATATAGTCCCGCACGAAAAGCCTGCGCAACAGGAAATTTGGCCAATACCGCACTTTTTTTCGATATTTTTACGCCTACCGGTACTTTTGAAATGAAAAGTACCGGTAGGCGTAAATTTCATGGCCGCTCGAAACACGAAAAAAATCAAAAATGGATGTTTCGGGAATCTAGAAGGAACCCCTTTGAGGGGTGTTGGGGAGGTCAGATAGAATGGGATTGCGGGTGTTTGGGTGGGATATTCATTGGCCCGTGGAACGTCCTGCGACATGGGTTTGTTGATGGGCGCGAGGGTCGCGCCGTTGATGTGGGATTGGTGGCAGGAGGGCGCGGGGACCGCGCCCCTACGCGAATGTGAGAGGCGATTGGTGTCTGGGCCGGTACGGGGTTTGATGTTCGGTAACGAATAAGGTTACCTCTCAGGTAACCGTTGGAAATCCGGTTTTCCGCGCGGAATCCGTCCCACACCATCGTATCGCATTCCTCAAACGCTCGCAGGGCAACACCATCCGTGTACGCTCCGAGGGGACTTGCGGAAAACCAGCCGCTCCGGCGCTTGAGGAGCGATCTTCTTTCCCTCCTTTCTTAGATCGCTCTAAGAAAGGGGGCCGCCGGAGGCGAAGGAAGTACAGAAGAACGCCCCGGAAACCCCCGAGGCGCTTTTACATGGATACCCATAGGACCTACTTCTAAAACATCGAAAAATAATGCTTAAAAAATCTTTCTGAATCCACCTCCAGCGCCACCTCATGTCGCCCGTCCGGATCTGCCTTCCAGTACGTCATCCCATGCGCCCGTTCGCTCACCACCTCCACATCCACTGACCCTTTCGTAAACGTACAAATCTCATCATCAAAAATCACGGTTGCTGCAAGTGGATCGTGAAACGTGATCTTTGAAGACCGCTGGAACCACACCTCTGCAAAATCCAGTACCGGTTTCAATAAATCTGCCTGGAAATGCTCGCGCACTTCCGCAGCATCCATCTGACACTGGCACGTCACATCTAGACCGATGGAACGATGGACAGGAGGTGCGGCCTTATATACCATGGCTGTCGCGTGAGAATCTCCAATTGCATTCCATTCTCTTGGACCCACTCCCGCCAGCTTATTCGTAAACACGCCGCACATCAGCACCAGGCTTTTTAACAGCGATGGAATTTCCGGGTCCACCCCAAAAAGCAGGCCGATATTGGTCAGTGGACCAATGGCCAGCAGGGTCACCTCACCGGGATTTGCGCGAATGGTCCGCCGCAAAAACTCCACGGCTTCCCCCTGTGGGAACTCGGTTTCGTGGGGCCAGCGTTCCAGGGCCGATGCCTGGGGCGCTTTTTTTTGTTTTAATGGAATGAGCATCGGGTCTTCTACGCCAGGGTAAATCGGAATGTCTTTGCCGGCTACTTTGCACAGCGCACTGGCCATTTTTGCACGCTCGACCGGCTCGCCTGTAACGGTTGTGATTCCCAGGAGATCACATTGGGGCTGGGCCAGCAGATAGGCCAGGCAAACGGCATCGTCAATATCAGAGCCAATATCGGTGTCTAAGAGAACTTTCGTGGGCATAGGTTGCTCCTTTGACAAAAACAGGCTTACGAGTTTCCTCGTAAGCCCTTGTTTTTATGGTGCCGAAGGGGAGACTCGAACTCCCACGAGCGCAAAGCTCACTACGCCCTGAACGTAGCGCGTCTACCAATTCCACCACTTCGGCACGTATGAAATCCAGGGCCTGCTTTCACAGGCCTGCATAATATATACAATCTCCTCTGGCTTGTCAAGAATTGCCGGGGGCAAATTGCGCACGAAAATCATCGGGAACAGCTACGGGGCGGTGCTTTGTGTAGTCGAAGAAGACAATGCCGGTTTTGGCCCGGGCCACTTCGGTTCCGGTTTCCCGGTTGGTGAGGCGATAATAAAAATCACACCCGGTGCGCGAAAAATCTGCTACAGCTACATCAATGGTGAGGGTCTGGCCGTGAAACCCTTCGGATTTGTATACCAGAATCGCATCGGCCTGGATGATGCCTACGCCACAGATATCAGACTCGGAGAACCCGTGTTGTGCCAGGATTTGCACCCTGGCCTCGTGAACGAGTGAGAGTACCTAATCGTTG
>JAQCGA010000495.1 GCA_027619145.1 bacterium
GGGTGCCCTGCCGGGTTTTGAGGATTGGGTTTACGGGCGAGCTTTCGTATGAGGTTCACTGTCCTTCCGCTTTTGGAATGTATGTCTGGCAGGCGTTGATGGAGGCCGGTGAGGCGCACGGAATTGTACCGTTTGGTGTGGAAGCGCAGCGGGTGCTGAGGCTGGAGAAGGCGCACGTGATTGTTGGACAGGACACGGATGCGTTGTCTGACCCACTTTCGGCAGACCTGGGCTGGGCGGTGAAGATGGAGAAGGATGACTTTCTGGGGAAGCGATCGCTGGCGCGGATTTCTCAAAAGGGAATCCAGCACCGGTTGGTGGGATTCCAGATGGCCCAGCCCGAGGTGGTGCCAGATGAAGGCTTGCAGATTGTGCAACGAGATGCACATGGGAAACAGGAGATTCTGGGGTGGGTAACCTCTAGCAAGTGGAGCCCCACCTTAAAACGCGCGATTGGGCTGTGCTGGGTACCGGTAAGTCTGGCGGAGCAGGAAGGGGCGGAATTTACGATTCGGATGGATGGAGCATTCTACGAGGCTCGGGTTCACCACGGAGCGTTTTACGATCCGGAAGGCGAAAGGGTACGGATGTGAGTGTACAGAATGCACCGGTTGGAATGTCAGCCCTGTATGGGGTGGCATTGCGTATGGGCGCACGGTTTACCGATGTTCGCGGATGGCTCATGCCGGAGGTGTTTACGTCGGTGGAGGTTGAGATACAGGCTGTTCGGGAGGGCGTTGGGTTGACCGATGGAAGTATGAATGGTAAAGTCATGGTGGAAGGTGTGGATGCAGGAGCGGCGTTGGAGGTGGCTCTGGGGGTGTCTGGTCTGGAAGTTGGTCGGGGTGTGGCTTCGGGGCAAGTGTGGGTGTACAGGTTGCGGCAGGACCGTTTTTTTGTGCATACATCGCCGGGCGGAGAAGCGGATGTACTGAATAAATTGAAGGTGGGTAGCGGGGGGTTTGTTACCGCGACAGACAAGACGTGTGGGTTGTGTGAGGTGCGCGTCATTGGCCTCTACAGTGTGGCATTGATGCAAAAGGTTTGTGGGCTAAATTTTCGTTCTGAGGCGTTTCCAGATCGTGCGGCTCAGCAGAGTAGCGTTGCGAAAACCAACCAAATTGTTGTCCGACGAGATCTGGATGGGATGCCTGCATTTTCGCTGGTGGGTGCGCGTTCTCTGGGGGCTTATCTGTGGAATGTGCTGGTAGAGGCTGGGCAGGAATTAAAGATTGTACCGGCTGGATATGCGACGGTGGAGAGGCTGGAAACAGGCGTTTCCTGAAGGGGTATTCATGGCGTTTGAATCGATGGAGCAGCGACGGATTATGGGTTGTTTTGCCACGGGCGTAACAGTGGTGACTACGGTGGTAGAAGGGAAGCTACACGGAATGACGGCAAATGCTGTGGCTTCTCTTTCCCTGGATCCACCCCTGGTTATGGTTTCTGTAAACAGGCAGAGCCACATGCATACGTCTCTCATTGACGGGCAATGTTTTGCAATGAATATTCTGGAAGAAGGTCAAGAGGAGCTTTCGAATCGGTTTGCAGCCCCTGGCCCGAAAGATTTTTCGGATTTGTCTGTGCGCACGGCAGAAACGGGGGCCCCGGTTCTGGATGACGCGCTAGGGTATGTGGATTGTCGTGTGGTGAATGTATTGCAAGTCGGTGACCACGATATTTTCGTGGGGGAGATCGTGGCGGGAGACGCAGGAGATGGGCGTCCGTTGATGTACTATAAAGGCCAGTACAGAAAACTGGATGGGTGAGAGACAATGGGCAAGAGAACCGCGTTGCCAGATATTGAGATTGCCAGACAGGCTTCTATGTTGCCTATTGTTGAGGTGGCCCACAAGCTGGGGATTCCCGCGGCACACGTTGAGCGGTATGGCGAGTTCAAAGCGAAGATCTCGCTGGACTTCTACCGGGAACTGGAAGATCGGCCTTTGGGCCGTCTGGTGCTGGTTTCGGCGATCAGTCCGACTCCGCCAGGCGAGGGTAAGACGACGACAACTGTGGGGTTGGGGGATGCGCTGAATCGACTGGGTAAGAAGACGACCATTTGTGTGCGCGAGCCATCGCTGGGGCCATGTTTTGGAATCAAGGGAGGCGCTGCCGGTGGTGGGCGGTCGCAGGTTGTACCAATGGAAGATATCAATTTGCATTTTACCGGAGATATGCACGCCATTGGTACAGCGCACAACTTGCTTTCGGCCATTCTGGACAACCATATCCACCACGGAAATCAGTTGCAGATTGATCTGCGCCGTGTGGTGTGGAAACGCGTGGTGGATATGAACGACCGTGCGTTGCGGGATATTGTACTGGGTCTGGGCGGTCCGGGAAATTCTTTCCCGCGCGAGTCGGGCTACGATATTACTGTGGC
This sequence comes from bacterium, assembly GCA_027619145.1. The sequence continues at coordinate 2,387 of JAQCGA010000495.1, forward strand.
ATCCGAGGTGATGGCCATTTTGTGCCTGTCTGAGTCCCTGGACGAACTACGCGAACGACTGGGGCGTGTGATTGTGGCATATTCGACGGATGGCCGGGCGATTACTGCGGCGGATTTAAAAGTGAATGGCGCAATGGCTGTATTGTTACGGGATGCACTGAAACCGAATCTGGTGCAGACGCTGGAGCATACGCCGGCCCTGGTTCACGGTGGACCGTTTGCGAATATTGCACACGGTTGCAATTCTGTGCTGGCTACCAAGCTGGCTATGCGGCTTTCGGAATATACGGTTACGGAAGCAGGGTTCGGCGCGGATCTGGGTGCGGAGAAATTCTTGAATATCAAATGTCGCCAGGCGGGGATTGAACCGGATGTGGTGGTGCTGGTGGCTACGGTTCGGGCGCTGAAGTACCACGGAGGTGTTTCATTGAAGGAATTGGAAATGCCCAATCTTTTAGCGCTGGGAAAGGGGATTGAGAACCTCAAGAAGCATACCCAGAACATTCGGCATTTTGGACTTCCGGTTGTGGTGGCAATCAATTCGTTTGCCAGCGATACCGAAGAGGAGATCCGGCTGATTCAGGACAAATGTGCTCACCTGGGGGCGCCTATTGTACGAGCAGACCATTGGGCGAAAGGCGGCGAGGGGGCTGAGGATCTGGCGCACACGGTCGTGAAGGTGGGGGATACGACAAAGCACGATTTTTCATTTCTGTATCCGGATGAGATGGGGTTGTGGGAAAAGGTGCGTACCATTGCCCAGGAGGTGTACGGGGCGGATGACATTATGGGTGATAAGAAGTTGCGCAACCAGTTTCGCCGTTTGGAAAAAGAAGGGTTCGGAAAGTTGCCGATTTGCATGGCAAAGACGCAGTACAGCCTGTCCACCGATCCGGGCCTACGAGGCCGGCCGAAAGGGTTTTCTGTTCCCATTCGGGATGTGCGTGTTGCCGCAGGTGCGGGGTTTGTGGTTGTGCTCACAGGAGATATTATGACGATGCCGGGCCTGCCTAAGCAGCCGGTTGCAGAATCGATTGATTTTGATGAGAATGGGTTGACGGTGGGGCTGTTTTAATGTAACAGATTCACAGGACTGAAAGAATGTGGGAGGGGCATTGAAGAGGGGTTTGTATGCCAGCGACCATGACAATCCGGCGAGAATCTGACGTGTCCAGGCCGGTTATATAGAGGAGGTCATCCATGAATCTGAACCAGGTGAAGGCGTTGGTAAAGGAGAAAGGAATCGATTTTTTTCTTTGCTCTTTCGTAGAGATGAACGGGATGCCCAAGGCGAAGGTGGTGCCCGCTACCCATCTTGAAGATATGGCGAAAGAGGGCGCGGGATTTGCCGGGTTCGCTGCGGGCAACATGGGACAGGGGCCGCACGATTCGGATTTGATGAATATTCCGGATTTCAATTCGGTGATGCCTTTGCCCTGGCGGAAGGATACGGCCTGGGTGGCGGGTAATATTCAGG
>JAQCGA010000496.1 GCA_027619145.1 bacterium
GGATGGGTCCGGCCACTGTTCAGGCCTGGTGATTAGCAGTCGGGTACGGTTGGCGCGCAACCTGTTATTTGCCCGATTTGCCGGCCTGGCAGATGAAGACGAGCAACGCCGGGTTGTAGAGGCTGTTGTTCCGGCCTGCCAGGAAGGCGTGAAGAACATGGCCTTCTTCGACGCCGGAGCTTTAACGGAAGCCCAACGGCAGGTTCTGGTAGAGCGCCATCTCATCAGTCCCGCTCTGGCACAAGGGCACGGATGCCGGGGGGTTCTGGTAGACCCGGATGAAGTTTTTAGCGTGATGGTGAACGAAGAGGATCACCTGCGCATCCAGGTGATGCAATCCGGGTTTCAGGCCCACCGGGCGTGGGAGGCCGCACGTCGGTTGTCTCGAGAGTTTTCGGACCGGCTGGAATTTGCGTATAGTGAAAAATGGGGGTATTTAACGGCCTGCCCGACCAATGCAGGAACCGGGTTGCGGGTGTCCATTTTGATTCACCTGCCGGGCCTGGTCCTTACCCAGGAGATTGACAGTGTCATCCGGGGCGTAACGCAAATGGGATGTACTGTGCGCGGGCTCTACGGAGAAGGTTCGGAGGTTAGCGGCAACCTGTTTCAGGTTTCTAACCAGGTTACGCTGGGTCGCACAGAAGAAGAGATTTTGGAAGCGCTGGAAAAGATTGCAACACAGATTATAGAATACGAAGAGAATGCCCGGGAGACCCTAATCGGGAGTATCCGGACTCAGATAGAAGATAAAATCTGGCGTGCTTTTGGGATTTTGAGTCACGCCCGGTTGCTTACGTCGCAGGAGTTTATGAATCTTTCTTCGGCGGTTCGATTGGGAATTGGGCTGGGCTTGTTCCGTACCCTGGATGCTGGCGTATTGAACGAGATGATGGTGAAAAGCAAACCGTTCCATTTGCAGGAATTTGAGGGACGGGAACTGGATTCCGACGAAAGAGACCGCATTCGGGCCGAGATGACGCGGCGTCGGATGAGTGAAATTGGAACCCCCTGAAACCAAGGCCATTGGGGCGGTGAGGCCAACTGTCAGGGAAGAGGAGATTTGGAATGAACAATATGTTTTCGGATAATGTGAAACGGGTGATGCAACTGGCACGTGAAGAGGCAGCACGCCTGGGACACAACTATATTGGTACGGAGCACCTGCTCCTGGGGATTATTCGGCAAGGGAAAGGGTCTGCGGTGACGGTCCTGGTGAACCTGGGCCTGAATCTGGAGAACATCAAGCAGTCTATTGATGACTATGTAGCTTCTTCGGGCGTGTCGATGACGATGGGTGAAGTGCCGTTTACACCTCGTGCCAAGCAGATTCTGGAAATTGCCGCCAACGAAGCAAAAGAAATGAAGAGTCAGTTTGTACGGACATGTCATTTGTTGTTGGCATTGCTGAAAGACAAAGAGACCATCGCCGCCCAGATTCTGGCAGCCTTCGGAGTGGACCACAAGACCGCCAAGGAGGAGGTGATTGCCGTTTTGCAGGGAAAACCGTCGGGCAAGCGTGAAAAGAAGAAAAGCAAAACGCCGTTCCTGGATCATTTCGGACGAGACCTGACCGAACTGGCAAAAGAAGGGAAACTGGATCCTGTAATTGGTAGAGAAAGAGAGATCGAGCGCGTATCGCAGGTCCTGAGCCGGCGCAAGAAAAATAACCCGGTACTCATTGGCGAACCCGGAGTGGGCAAAACAGCAATTGTGGAAGGGTTGGCGCAGCGTATTGTGGAACGGCGGGTGCCCCAGGTGCTGGCGGACAAACGCGTGGTTACGCTGGATATGGGCGGCATAGTGGCCGGTACCAAGTACCGGGGACAGTTTGAAGAGCGAATCAAGGCGGTTATGAACGAATTGCAACAAAGCCAGGACGTGATCATTTTTATTGACGAGTTGCACACCATTGTGGGGGCCGGTAGCGCCGAGGGCACGCTGGACGCATCCAATATGTTCAAACCCGCGCTTTCGCGTGGTGAACTTCAGTGCATTGGTGCCACAACGCTAGATGAGTACCGAAAATATATTGAAAAAGACGGTGCACTGGAACGCCGGTTTCAGACGATTCTGGTGGAAGCACCTTCCGTGGCGGACGCCATCTTGATTTTGAAGGGCGTAAAAGAAAGTTTCGAGACGCACCATATGGTGAAGTACACGGACGAGGCGATTGAAGGGGCCGTGGTGATGGCGGACCGGTACATCAGCGACCGGTACCTGCCGGACAAAGCCATTGATGTGATTGACGAGAGCGGATCCCGTGTTCGTTTGGCCCGGTTGAATCCGCCCGAAGAAATCAAAGAACTGGAACAAGAAATAGAAGAGGTTACGCGACAGAAGAACGGCGCTGCGAACAGCCAGCAGTTTGAGGAAGCAGCCAAGTTGCGGGACCAGGAGCGGAAGTTGAAGGAGCAGGTTGAGGAGATGAGGCAAGAGTGGGAACAGAAGGTGCGCGATGAGGTGGTAGAGGTGAGCGAGGAGGACATTGCGCAGGTCATTTCCAGTATGACGGGTATTCCTGTGTTCCGGCTGGCTCAGGAAGAATCCGAAAAATTGCTCAATATGGGCGAAGAGATTAAGAAACGGGTGGTGGGTCAAGATGAGGCTGTCGATACGGTTTGCCGGTCCATTCGCCGCACGCGTGCAGGACTGAAGGATCCGAACCGGCCCATTGGTACGTTTCTCTTCCTGGGACCTACTGGCGTGGGCAAAACCTTCCTGGCTCAGGCGCTTTCCGGGTATCTTTTCGATGCCGATGACGCGCTGATTACGGTGGATATGTCTGAGTATATGGAGAAGTTTGCCGTATCTCGTCTGGTCGGTGCCCCTCCGGGGTACGTTGGATACGACGAGGGTGGCCAGCTCACCGAAAAGGTTCGGCGGAAGCCTTATTCTGTGGTGTTGCTGGACGAAATTGAAAAGGCGCATCCGGACGTGTTCAACCTGCTGCTTCAGGTGCTGGACGAAGGGCGATTGACGGACAGTTTTGGCCGGAAGATTAATTTTAAGAATACGATTTTGATTATGACTTCCAATCTGGGCACCCGGAACCTGAGTAAGTCTGGTGGTCTCGGTTTTCGGAAAGCCGACAAGAAGTCCATGCGGGAAAAGATCAAAGAAGGGGTTGACGAAGAGCTCAAGAAGACGTTTAGCCCAGAATTTATCAACCGGCTGGATGAGATGGTTATTTTCAATCCGCTGGATCGGAAAGAAATTATTCAGATTGTGGATATTGAAATGGCTGAAATCATCAAGCGTGTAGAAGAGCGCGGAATTAAGGTGAGTCTTACGCCTGGCGCGAAGGCGTTGATTGCAGAAAAAGGGTATGATCCTACCTACGGTGCCCGGCAATTGAAGCGCACGATTCAGAAGATGGTAGAAGATACGCTTGCTGAAGAGATCTTGCAGGGGCGTTTCACACCAGGGAGCGAAGTGCGGGTTAGCAAGAAGGGCGACGGGCTGAATTTTGTGGATGCAACCAGCTCGGATCCGCAGGTAGATGAAGAAGTGCTGAACCAGGACAAAGCGTGATTCTTCGTTTCGGGAGACTTGGGATGCCGGAGTTTCCCGGACGCGCCTGAACAGAGTTTTCCAGAGGGGCCCGGGTGTGCTTGCCCGGGCCAATTTGGCGTACAATGGGTAGTTTAGAGGAACCTTTTATTAGACCGTGCGTTGTTACCTGTAGCTGGTTTTCTTTTGAAGATCTTGTATTATCATTTCGTTTTTCTGGAGGTTGTTCATTTTGCTCAGATGGGTTTTGGTTGTGCTGGCGGGCCTTGGGGCACTGATGCCTCTGCAGGCGGGCGCACAGGCGAAAGATCCTGTGATTTCAGAAATCCGTGTGAAAGGCAAC
>JAQCGA010000497.1 GCA_027619145.1 bacterium
AACGGAACAGCGACCCAGCGGACTTAAGTACCCCTTTCACCAGCCGAACGCTCCTCTTTGCCTTCCTGCCTCATTCCGGCACCTGATAACTATACACATGCGACCCGTGGGCAAAATAAATCCGCCCATCCAGAATATCTCCTCCAACCTCAATGGACACAGGAGATTCAGCCAGCAAACGGATCTCATATGTATCCGGGTTCATCCGGGCAATTCCTTTTCGAAAAAGAAGATAGACCGCCCCATCCGGTGCGGCCACAAACACACGTGACTCCTGGTTTGAAACCGTAGCCCCGAGTCGTTCCCTCGTATTTTCCTCGTGCACTACCTCGCGTTTCTGGGGGTCGAAAACGAAAAATCGTCCCCGATCCGCAAACCCGTACACCATCCCGCTCTGTCCAATCCACAGATCTGTATACCCCTGCACACCCGGAAAAACGGCCTGGTGCCACTCAATCTTCTTCGTATTCAAATTGAAAACATACAGCTCTGCTTCTTTCGCCTTCTTTTCCCCGCCGGTACCTGCTGAAGTCGTCGAACCACCCAACAGTTTGCCATCTTCCAGAACCACCAGACTCACGGTACTTTGTTCTGGCAAAAGATCGGTATGTTTCAGCAACGTTCCTTCGCCAGCTTCACGATCCCAGATCACCAGCCCGCCGCCAGTATAACCGTACCCCGGCGTACCGGCCAGCACCACTGTCTTCCCGTCCGGGTGGGCCAGCAACTCATGCGGGCGGTTGATATCGGGCCGCGCCTCCATTAGAAAACGCGGGTTACCCTCCGGATCGTCCTTCTCCGTAGCAACCCAGGGGTTCGCCGGATCCCACTCCAGCAGAAAACCACCAGTATACCCCCCCACAAAAAATCGGTCTCCCTGCCGGGCCACCGTATTCCATTGCCCGTAACTGGCGCGATTAATCCACATATCCGTACGGGGGTTATAACTGAAGAATCGCATAGGAAACGCAGTTCCTCCACAGATCGTACTGTCCGGTGCCACAGCCAGCCCCATCAGGTGAGCCCCCTCGCTGGCATAATCAAATGGCAGCCGCTTCGTTTCATCCATCTCTGGGTTTTCTACCACAAGTTCCCGGTCCACCAGGCTAAACGATCCAATCCGCTTCCCATCCGGAAATGTCCGATGATAAAGCCCCTGTGAACCGGCAATCAACGGCTTCCTCCGACTCTCTTTCAGCGTATCTATCGGCGTGGCGTTTCCCCGGTAAAACTCAATCCAGCTCCCGTCCGATCGTTTGACTCGGCCGTACACCTTCCCATTCAGATCCCGATAAACATGCCCGGAACCTTTCTCTCGCTCATCCTCCGCAATCATCGGCGTGGCTTTCTTCGTCTTCGGATTGAACGCCACAATCTGTCCGGCAGTACTTCCCACACCAAAATAAACCCACCCGGCATCGTCAACAGCAACCGAGCGCGGATACTGACGCCAGTTCTGATCGTAAAGATGTCCGTAATCTTTAAACGTTCGCGTCTCAGGATCAAAGGAAACCAACCCACTGTTGGGGTACGTAGCAGACCAGATCTGGCCATCATCGTCTTCGGTCATGCTCATGGCCATCTGCGGCGCGGTCTTCTCATAAAAAGTAAATGCGCGTTTTACCGGATCGAACTCGCTAAAATAACTGTTAAAATGCGTATAATACTTATTCCCCGAAGAAAGAATCGACGCATAAGGGCAATCGCCCCCAGGAGGGAACGGCACCGGGAACGATTCGCTTTTTCCGGTCTCGGCATCCACCATCAAAATCGCGTACCCGCCCCGGTGGTCAAACAACCAGACCAGCACCACGTTGCGGCCCTCTCCGTCCACGGTGGACACAAGACCCCGACGGTTGCTGATCGGTGTGGCCACGCCGTGATGGTAAAACCCATTCCCCATTTCCTCCGTACCCGCACTTCTCACCATACCCGATTCATCTTCTGCATATACCTGGCTGTGCGATAAACTGATGGAAGCCAGGATCAGTACCGCAAAAATCCCAAGTTTCCTGAGCAGCACACGATAGATACACCGACGAGCATGAATGAAAGAAATCAAACCATTGCGACAAATCTCACGTTTCCCAGGTTGAAACATGACACGTTTCATAAATACCTTTCCCAAAGTCTTCGTGGTTTCAATTGGACAGAACACCCACAATAAAGAGCCATTCCTATCGTTTGTGCAAGCTTTATTCTGAGCATTTAAAAGCCATAAAACACGCTGGCAGAATTTCTCAAAACCCCGTATATTGCGCAAACAGTGAACTCCCGTAAACTTTTAAAAAGGAACACCCGATGTTCATCGGCCATTACGCTGTTGCACTGGCAGCCAAAAAAGCAAACCCAAACGTCTCCCTGGGCACAATGTTTCTCTCCGTCCAGTGGATCGACCTCATCTGGCCCCTCCTGCTCCTGCTCGATATCGAACACGTACGCATCGATCCTGGCAACACCGCCTTCACCCCTCTGGACTTCTACGACTACCCCTTCACGCATAGCCTGGCCGCCGTTCTGGGCTGGTCCCTGCTCTTGGGATTGGCCTACTTCCTCATCCGCCGGAACCGAGCGGGTGCGCTCCTGGTCGGTTCCGGCGTCTTCAGTCACTGGCTCCTGGACTTCCTCACTCACCGCCCAGACCTCTTGCTTGTACCCGGTGGCCACATCGCCGTCGGCCTGGGTCTGTGGAACGCACCGGTCATCGCCGCGCTCGTAGAGTTTTCACTTTTCACCGCAGGCTTCATCCTCTACAGCCGCACCACGCAACCTCTGGACCGCATCGGGCGCTACGGCCTCTGGTCTCTCTGCGGCCTCCTTGCCCTCTTCTGGGTAGCTAACATCTTAGGACCGCCGCCACCCAGCGTAACCGTCATCGCCGTTTCCGCCCTGGGTCTCTGGCTCTTTATTCCCTGGGCCGTCTGGGTGGACCGCCACCGACAAGCCGTCCAATAGCTCTTCAGGAGACCGTATTTATGCATACCAGTACCGTCCTCTCCGCGTCGGACTTCGAATACCGACATACAGGTAACGGAGCCGCACCAATCCCCTTCGAAACCTTTTGTCCAAACTACCACGAACTGGACCGTACCGCAGTTGTCTCCCCCCGGCTCGAAGACGGCGTGTTGCACACCGGTCTCGCTTTTCTGGCACAAGCCACCAGATTTTACGACCAGCTTCGTGCCCGCACAACAAACTTCTTCGCCTACGCCCAGCACTTTGCCTTCTTCGACGCCAACGAGCAAGGCATCCGCTCCGGAAACGGTCGGCTCCCACTCCAACACCCGGCCTTCGGCCGTCCCTGGAGCAACCTGGACGTTTGGCCAGACTCCAAATGGATCTGCTCGCCCGGTAGCGTCTCTGGTATGCTCAAAACGGTTTGGGATCTCCAGATCAACCGCCTCTTCTGGCCGCACGGCTTCATGCCGTCAGACTCGGAAGAACAACTCCCCCCCTACGCATTCAAAATGCTCAACAGCACGCTCAAATCCGTCTGCTATTACAACACCCCGGCTCCCACCGTCGAAATTCGCGGATCTCGGGTCGCAGAAAAAATCGCCCAGCAAAGCATCTCCTACCTGACAGATCTTGGCGTACAGACAGATGCAACGGCAGTCTACGAACCCGTTGAACGCCACAGACAAATCTCGCCACAAGAATTTCTCCAAAGCATGGCAGCCTGCTTCGAAACCGACTGAACCATGTTTCATGAAACCCAACCGGAGCACATCTTATGGAATACCATCAGCTCGGCACAACAGACATCCGCGTCTCCGTTCTCGCTCTCGGTTGCTGGCCTTTTTCTGGTGGCAAAGTATGGGGAGACCAGAACGAAAACG
>JAQCGA010000498.1 GCA_027619145.1 bacterium
CCCGCCAGTGTCCAGAACGAGCAGGCGGTTGACGAGGCGGTTGAGGAAAAACCGATCGTGAGACACCGCCAGCAAGGTACCGTCGTAGCCGTCCAGAGCCTGTTCGAGAACGGCGCAAGAAGGAATGTCCAGGTGGTTGGTTGGCTCGTCCAGCACCAGCAAGTTGGTCTGGCTACGCATGAGTTTGGCCAGGGCTACCCGGCTCTGTTCGCCGCCGCTGAGCGTGCCAATCTTTTGCTGAATGTCATCTCCTGAAAAAAGAAAAGCGCCCAGGAAGTTACGCATTTCACCCAGTTGTGCCTGCGGTGTGACGGACCAGACTTCCTCCAGCACTGTATGCTCTGGCTGCAGGTCCTGCCGGGCCTGGTCGTAGTAGCCAATCTGGATGCCCGCACCCAGCGCAATGGTTCCGGTGTCCGACGGCGTCCGGTTTACCAGGAGTTTCAGAAGGGTCGATTTGCCCGAACCGTTGGCACCTACAATACCGAGCCTGTCCCCCCGACGGACAACCAGGTCCAGCTTTTGGAAAAGGGTTTGGCCGTTGAAGCTTTTGCTTATATTTTCGGCCACCAGAACGCGGTTGCCGCCCCGGCCAGAAGTCGCGAAGCGCAGGAGCATGTCCCGCTGGCGGGTAGAGCCTTCTACCTTTTCCAGTTTCTCCAGCGATTTGCGACGGCTCTGTGCCAGTTTGGTCTTCTGGCCCGCGATGTTTCTGCGAATAAATTCTTCGGTTTCTTCAATATAGGTCTGCTGGCGTTCGTAGGTTTTTTGCTGTTGTTCTTGCCGGAGTTGCTTTTCTTCGGTATAGAAGGTGTAGTTGCCGGGGTAGTGGTGGAGTTGCCCGCGCTCGAGTTCAAAAATGGAGCGCACGGTGCTGTCCAAAAAATAACGGTCGTGGGAAATCAGGACAAAGGCCCCGCCGTAGCCGGAGAGGTAGGACTCAAGCCACTCAATGGCCTGCAAATCCAGGTGGTTGGTGGGCTCATCCAGCAAGAGGAGGTCTGGCGTTTGTGCCAGAAGCTGGGCCAGGGCGAGGCGGTTTTTCTGCCCCCCGCTCAAGATGTGCACAGGACGATCCAGGTCCGGTTCCCCAAAGCCCAGGCCGAAGAGGATGGCTTTGGCCTGGGCTTCCAGGGCGTACCCGCCCTGGCGTTCGTATCGGTCGTGCAGGCGTCCGTATTCTTCCAGGAGAGCGTCGCCGGGTGTACTTTCGGACATCCGGTCTTCCAGGGTTTGCAGACGTTGCCGCAGATCCATCAATTCATGGAATGCTTCAAGGGCAGTTTGAAGAACCGTTGCATGTTCCGGAAGGTTCGGGTCCTGCGTGAGGTGGCCCACGCTGAGGCCCGGGTGGCGATGGATGACTCCCTGATCGGGTACGTGGCGGCCTGTAAGGAGGTGGAAGAGAGTGGTTTTCCCACATCCGTTGCGTCCAATGAGGCCTAGATGCTCTCCGGGTTCAATTTTCCAGGAGATCTCATCGAGAACCGTTTTGGCACCGTATGATTTTGAGATATTTTCGAGATGAAGAAGTGGCATATGGGTTGGTAAGTGGTTGATTTGGTTGGAAGATAAGGCGGATAAAAGATGGACAATCCCGGGCTGGAAGTCAAGGCGGAATTCTAAAAAAAACAGGCAGGCATCAAAAAAAGCCGGAGCCGCTCGATCGGGCGACCGGCGGCTCCGGAAGGCTTCAAGCCAGCAGAGATGAACACCCTGCTGAAGCCCAGAGAGATGTGAGGCTAAAAACGAGGGCAATTCAATAATAGGAAACATCCGGGAGCGGGTCAAGAGATTTTTACAAATCTTGCCTGTCTTGACCCATCCGGAACGGTAGCCTATATTCGAAGGGGTTTCTGGATGGTCTCTGACCGTATATTCCTATGAAACAGGGTGTATTTATGAGAAGATGTTTCGAAAAGCAATGGGTTCCTGCGGGTTTGCTGGGCCTGTGGGCCTTGTTTTATATGGGGTTTACGCTACCGCTGATTCCTGTTGCTGCGGATAACATACGGATGGTGGAGGTTTTTTCTGCAGACGAGTCTCTGGCTGCGGCAACGGTTTCCCATCTGTTTCGGGCGGGCACGCTGGAATTGCAGGGCTTCAGCTATGGTGGGCTTTTTTATTATCTTCCGCTGGGGTTGCTGAAAGGTTGGGCCGCTGTGGGAGGAGATGTGGATGAACGTGTAATTATTCTGGTGCTGAGAGGGCTCTGTGCTCTGGCAGGTCTGGGGTGTTTGTGGGCCACGTACAGGCTTGGTGTTCAGACGCTGGGCAGTGGTGCCGGGGCGCTGGCGGCCCTTTTCCTGGCGGCAACGCCGGTATTTTTGCGCTGGTCCGTAGAAATTCATCCAGATTTGCCGCAGTTGTTCTGGATGCTGTGCGCCCTGTTGTGGTGTTGCCGGCTGGTTCGGGTATTTGAAATGAAGGCTGTGGTATGGGCAACGGTGTTTGCCGGGTTGGCTTTTGGGACGAAATATGGAGGGGTATTTTTACTACCGCTAATCGCAGGGTGTATTCTGGTTGGGCAAGCGGAGGATGGTCTGGAGTTTCGCAGGAGGGGCGGAAAGAGGGTGTTGCTGGCAATGTTGCTGGTTCCGGTGATGTTTTTGCTGGTGTTCCTGGTGAGCAACCCGTATGCGTTGATTCATTTTGAGACCTTCCGTTCTGATGTCGCATTTGAGCGCGAGCACCTGCAGTTTGGGCATATGTTCAAGGTGGATTCGGCCGGGTTCCGGTGGGTGGGGATGTTGGGTGGAATCCTGGGGGTTGTTGCTTCTGTTCTTTTTGTTGTACAGGCAGTACGCCAGGTTTGGCCCGGGTGCAGGATACGGGTGGATCGAGTTGTTTTGCTGGTCTGGATTGTGGGGTACACAGGATATCTGGTCGGTACCGCAAATCTGCAGGCTGCCCGACATCTGTTGCCGGTTTTACCTGCGGTATGGTTGTTTGTAGCCGATGGGTGTTTGGCGCTGTGGCGGTGGGTGAAAACACGTTGGGCGACGCCAGCTGTTTACCTGGTGTTGCCGGTTCTGGTGGTGTTTGTGGGGGGACAAAATGGGGTGGATGCCGGGAGGTTGTTTGAAGAAAAGCTGTGGCGGGTGACGAGCCGTTCCGAACTGGTGGCTGGTCAGTGGATGGCAGAACGATTTCCGGAGAAAACGTCGATATTGTTCGATGCGTATGCGTACATCCCTCCTCAGTTTCGGAATGTGATGCGAATTTCACTGGGGCAGAGTTACCTTATTGTGCATCATTTACAGCCAGATCTTCTGGTGGTTCGGCAGGCGGTTGCGAAGGATTTTCAGGATGTAACCAAAGCGGAGAGCGCACGGATTGGGAAAGATGCGTTTCTGGATGCACACTATTTTTATAAATTCCTCGAAGAAGGACGGATTCCTACCTACCGACTGGAGAAAGAGTTTGATGGTGTGGCGGTGTACCGGCGGACCGATGTGCCTCTGGGGGCAACGCCACGGGCGGCCTGGCAAGAGCGTGTAGAACTCCTCCGGAATCGACAGATTCGTGGAGCAGCGGTTGCCCGTGAGACGATGGGGGATGTGCATTTTTCGCAGGGACAATTTCAAGAAACTCTTCGGGAATATCGGTTGGGGGTTGAGATCGTTCCGGATCATGTGCAGTTGCAATACAAGCTGGGCAGTGTTTTTCTGATTGTTGGACAAAAAGAAGAAGCCAGGCAGGTGTTCGAAGAAGTGTTCGGAAAGATTGCAGGTTTGCCGGATAGAGATCGGGCAAGCATCCGGCATGATTTGTCTCGCAAATATTTTGAGGCTGGATTGTATGAGGAGGCGGTTGTACAGGCCGAGGTCGCGTTGCG
>JAQCGA010000499.1 GCA_027619145.1 bacterium
TCGTTGCTGGTCCGGGGGCAGGAGATGCCGGGCTACAGAGCCTTCCATTTCCTGGGCCTGGGTGAACGGAACGAACCTGGGGCGGTTCCTGCGCAGGTACTGGCGGCATTCGTTGGCGGCAATGGTGCGCAGCCAGTTTCCGAACCGGTCGGGGTCATCCAGGCGATTGAGGTTGAGAAAGGCCTTTAGAAAAGATTCCTGGGCCATGTCCTCGGCCAGGTGGAAGCTACCCACCAGACTGAGACAAATACCATAAATTGCGTATTTATACCGATCGATGAGCCTGGAAAAAGACTCGCCTTTGCCCTGTAGTGTTTCTTCAACGAGTTTTCGGTCGCTGGGAGGTTTCATCGCACGGCCCGTATCCTGGAGAGGGTTTGCTTATAGAGATACGGATTCTGGAAAAGGTAACATATTTTATGTGCGTAGAAGGGCGGAGATCGGTAGGTCGGTGAACATGCGTATGGGCGGAAGGGGCGGAAGGAAGGAAATCAACGTTTGCTTAATCAGGGTTCAGACGGTAGTGGGTTCTGGTTCTTCGAGGAGGATTTCTATTCCCGGTTCAAAAAGTCGCCAGATTCTATACGCGGTTTGTCGTGTACCGGAGCCGTGTAGATATACATCCAGGCGGTGACTTCTTCGCCGTCATCCAGAGAAACCGTGTGTTGTTCACGGCTGTATTCAGGGCCTTCGTAGTCATCCAGGATGGGCAGGACTTTGTCCGGTTGTATGAGTGTATAGACTTCACCAATGACGCGGTCTTCTTCCTGGTCCGAGGGCACCACACCGGGATACGAGCCGAGATCGTGCATTATGCCCTGAAAGGAGCCAAAAGAAAGGAAGTCCGTATGGGTATTTAACATGCGGTATTGTGGATCTCGCACGGCCGTCCGCAGGGTGCCGTAGACAAAAATCAAAGGATCGGAAGCATTCATGGGCGTTGGGATTGTTTGGTGAAAGGGTCCAGAGGCGGTGTTTCGGGAAGTAAAAAAGGTAACATCTTGTTGACCAAATTCAGTGTTTTGATTATGTTATGCTGGCTTTTGCGAGGCAATTGGAGGATGGCCGCGAAGGTGAACACCGGCTTCTTTTTGTATGAGTCCGCCGAGCCCTGAGTGGGCTTCAAACGAGAACCAAGAGGACGCACACGTCTATGAATATACTGGGAATTAATACGGGCCGCAATACCGCAGCGGCGCTGATCCAGGATGGAGAGATTTTAGCGCTGGCCGAGGAGGAGCGGTTTATTCGTGAAAAAGGAACCAGCAAGTTCCCCAGGCACTCCGTAGCGTACTGTCTGGAGGTAGGTGGAATCTCTCTTGAAGAGGTAGATTATATTACCTATCCCTATGACCGGACGTTAAGTTCCTGGCCCATGATCAAGGTATTCTTGCGCTATTTCCCTAAAACGTTGCAGGCTGCCTGGGTGCAATTACAGAAAGTGGTGACGCCTTCCGATTTTACCAAAGAACTTTCTACTGCATTTGGTGTGCCGCTGGCAGAGCTAAAAAAGAAGGTGGTACAGGTGGAGCACCACGTAGCGCATGCGGCCGTTGTATTTTATACGTCTGGATTCGACTCCGCTTCGGTGCTGTCCATGGATGGGATTGGAGAGTATGCAACCACGCTGTGGGGCCGCGCAGAGGGTACGACGTTTACCAAACTGGACGAGGTGCATTTTCCGTATTCGGTGGGGCTGCTTTACAATACGGTAACGCAGTTTTTGGGCTTCCGCATTGACAGTGGCGAGGGCAAGGTGATGGGCCTTGCACCCTATGGGACACCGAAGTATATGGACGAATTTTCGAAGATTGTATGGCCCACTGAAAACGGTCGCTTCGCAATGGATATGAGTTATTTCAGGTACCATTACACAGCGGACAAGACGACGCCGTTTTATTCTAATAAATTCACGAAGCTGTTTGGACCCCCGCGTGTTCCAGAATCCGAAATGACGCAGCATTATACGGATCTTGCGGCTACGTTGCAGGAGATGACGGAGCGGCTAGGGGTACACTTTGCAAAGAATTTATACGAGAGAGCCCCCAACGAAAATTTGTGTGTGGGGGGTGGGGTGGCGTTGAATAGTGTGATGAATTTCAAGATTTTAAGAGAGACTCCTTTCAAGAATATTGCAATTTATCCTGCGTCGCACGACGGAGGCACGGCTGCGGGTTCTGCCCTGTTTTTGTACTTTAATAAACTGGGTAATCCGCGCAAACCTGTGACACAGTCTGCCTATTTGGGACCAGAATACAGCGATACCGAGATTGAAGAGGCGTTGAAGGAAAATGGGTTGGCGTATGAGCGGTTGGAAGAAGATGCGTTGGTTGAGAAGACGGCGGGGTATTTGAAAGATCAGAGGATCATCGGCTGGTTCCAGGGGCGTATCGAAGTGGGGCCGCGGGCATTGGGCAACAGGAGTATTCTGTGCGCGCCATTTCCGGCGGAGATGAAGGATATCCTGAACCATCGGGTGAAGCGCAGGGAAGGATTCCGGCCATTTGCTCCGGTTGCGCCGATTGAGCGGTACGAAGATTTTTTTGAGATTGATGCGCCGTCTCCACATATGTTGCTGGTGTGTGATGTGAAGAAAGATCGGATCAAGGATATTCCAGCGGTGACCCACGTGGATGATACGGCCCGTTTGCAAACAATAACTCAGGAGCAGAACCCGAGGTACTGGAAATTAGTACAGGCCTTTGACAGGCTCACGGGTATACCGGTGCTGGTAAACACGTCTTTTAATGTGCGCGGAGAGCCCATTGTGTGCACACCTTCAGACGCGATTCGGTGTTACCTGGGAACGAATATTGATGTGCTGGTTGTGGGGAATTATGTGGTGCGGAAGGTGGCGTTGGGAGTGGGATGAGAAGGGGGGCTGGTTATTTATCAGCAGATTGTCAATTGGTAATTATCAAGTATCAATTGGCAATTGGGGCGGTTAAACGGGGTTAGTTGGAAAACGGGAATAAGATGCGGCGGCCTTGTTGGCTGGAGGCGTAGGCGGCCAGGACCATTTCAACGGATTTTCGGCCTTCGTGGGGGCTTACGCGGACGTTGGTGAGATCTTGCAGGTAGTTGAGGAAGGGGCGAGGCACAGCGGCGATGCGATCGCCCTGACTGGCAGGGATTGGGAAACGGAATTCAGTCCAACTTCTGTCGCCTGTGCGGATGATACGAAGAGGCGCGGCATTCGGGTCACGCGGCGCTGAAGTGGAAGGCGCGTCCCCAAAGTCCTGTATGAGCGTGCCTTCATCGCCGTAGATTTCGGTGGTGTTGACGCCGGCAACGGTTGTAGATGAGTTGAAGAGGGTGCCGATGACGCCGTTTGGGAATCGATAGAGGGCCACGCCGTTGTCATCTGGTGCCGCGTCTGTCACGATAGCGTCGATTTCGGCACTCACACTTGTCGGATCACCCAGGAGCCAGTAGAACCAGTCTGCGGCATGGGTGGCGTCGTCAAAGAACATGCCCACATTGGCTACCGGGTCCAGGTGCCACCGGCTGGGGCCGTTTACGAATGCCGGGTTCAGTAAAACATTGATGGCGTGACGTCGGCGCACCACAGCAATATTTCCAAGGGCTTTGCTTTCGAGCAGGGCCTTTATTTTTTGGTTAACGGGATCGTGACGCATCTGAAAGGCCATGCTGAATTTCACATTGGATTTTTCAACAGCCGTAATGATGCGGTCACAATCTGCGAGGGTTGTGGCCATGGGTTTTTGAAGGAGGATGTGTTTCCCTGCGGCAGTTGCTTTTTCCACGAGGTCCGCGTGACGGTTGGTTTCTTAGCCAAGCATCTAGGAATGAACCTTTGGGTCATCCAGGACTGCG
>JAQCGA010000500.1 GCA_027619145.1 bacterium
TACGTCAACAACACCGTAGCCAGCATGCCCAGTACCAGAAATTGAATTCTTCCCGGCGTCACAAACTCCCCGGATTGCATCTTGGTCACAATCGTATCAAACGGCACCTGTCCGCCCCGGGTGAACACCCACTCGCCAAAATTGAATCCGCCCGAACTGTAAGCCAGTTTTAGTGAAAACCAGAACGACGTCAGCAAACTCACCCCCAGAGCCAGGCCAACCGCCGTAGCGTACACGCCCCGGGGAAACTTGCGTTCGCTATGGACCCGCGCCGCAGTAGCCCCAAACGGCATAAAAATCGCGATCGGATCGCAAGCCCAACCGCACGAAAGGGCCAGCCCTGCCATAGTCCGCCCGTCCAGCGCAGCCGGTCCCACAAGGTGCATCGCAAATGCCTGTGGCACCAGGGGCCCTCGGACAAAAACCAGCCCACCTTCGATGACAATCCGCGTCAACCCCAAATACAACGTAAGCACCGCATACAAAAGCAACAACGCCACGTGCAACGCAATCCCAAGCGCGTGCAACCAGCATAAAATGAATCCAGCGGACCCTAAAAAACCGAACACCGCCACCCGGTACGCCAGAATCTCTTCCTCATCAGACACGGTCTCATCCCCCCGAAACGCCTTCCGAAACACATCCGAAAGGTGCTCACGGGCCACCCAGATTCCGCCCAGCACAATGGCCATAAACGCCCCGAACCCCTGCCATGCCAGCGCCGAAGGATTGATCGAGTACGTCTCCGAGGTTCCAATCGTGTATCCGGTCCGGTTAAAAAGCGCAATCTCCGCCAGATTGAACAGATTAAACACCCACACGCTAAAAATCACATCCACGTTCACGAAATACGTAATCGCCATCAGCGGAAAAGAAAAATTCGTATAAATCCCAGGGAAAATCTTGCCCGGTGGAATATTCAACAGAATAGGCGGAAATGTGGGCCACTGATAATTGAAATACCCCGGTATATTCCAGGCAATCTTAAACGCCGTCACCGCAAATCCAGCCCAGAACAGCCGACTCCGTAAAAAACGAGGAAGCACCTTGCCGTCTTCCTCACCTTCCAGCATGGCCAGCGGTACATCTGCAAGAGGAAAGTTCAACCGCTCTTTTTCTACCCACTGCTTCCGGAACATCGCAATCAGGCAAATACACATCATCAACGTGGCCACAATGAGCGCCACCCACCAGAACACCGGCACCAACCAGACGCGCCACGGAAGCGAAACCCCCGAAGGCAACCCTTCGAAAAACCAGGCCATTTCCGGCCCCCCGCCAGGCACGGCCCAGGCCGGCAGATGCGGGTGCAAATAATCCGCCCATCCATTCTCTGTTGTCGCAAAATAATAAGGCGAAGCCGCAACCGAAATCACATATCCGGTAATCCCGTACGTAGGCACCGAAACCGCTGCCAGCAACATCATATAAACAACACCCAGTTCATCTCCCCCCAACCCAAACCGGGCACGCACTAACTTCAGCAACGGGTTCAAGACACACACCACCAGAATGAGCGTAAACGCAAGCCCCAGTGGAAAATAGTTGGTCGTCATATACGTGGACCGGACCACCCACTCTGAATAGGGAGCCGCCAGGTTTACGGCAACAACCGCCAGGAGCCCCATGCCAAGTGCTCTGGGCGTGAGTACGCGTCTTTGCTTTTGAACAGTAGCCTGCCCAGGGCTCTCTTTTTTTTGTACATCAGCCATCGCGGCCTCCCAGAATTCAAGTTTTCCAACCGGCATGGAATATAGTTCCCCCTTCCGTCTGGCGCATCCGAAAATTCGGGCGGTCCAGGAGCATCTATTTCTTCTTAGATTCAGCCTCTGTCTGGATGAATTACCCTTGCATCGGAACAAATGACGCTATATATTCGTTTTTCCAACATCCCTGAGCAAACCAGGCTGGAAAAAACACTCTTCCTGGTTGAACACAAACTGGAACTCCAGAACATCCGCGCCTCGCGTGAGTTCGCCTCGTCCTTGCCGAATGTGGTATGTGACAAAGACCAGATCCAGCAGGCTCTGCTGGCCGTACTCATCAATGCAATTGAAGCCATGCCCCATGGCGGCGAACTCACAGTCAGCTCACGTCCTGGCAAAGAGCCAGAATGGGTAGAGGTCGAAATTTCCGATACCGGCGTGGGCATTCCCCAGGATATACTTCCCCATTTATTTGAGCCTTTCTTCACGACCAAACAGGATAAAAAAGGGGTCGGACTGGGCCTTTCAGTAGTCTACGGAATCATCAAACGTCACAACGGCCGCATCGACGTGATTTCCGAAGCAGGCCGGGGCACCCGATTCACCATTGCCCTGCCTGAAAAAACAAACGTAGATCCCCGCTCCAAAGAGACGTCTCCGGACGGGCAATTGCACAGCACCCTGGAAGGACCGAACGCATGAACAGCAAACCTCGCATCTTAATTGTAGATGACGAACAGGTGGTCCGTGAATCGCTCTACGAATGGTTTACCGAAGACGGCTATCCGGTAGACACCGCAGCAGACGGGAAACAAGCCCTGAACATGCTCCAGGAAAGTGCCTGGGACATTCTGCTGATCGACATCAAAATGCCTGGCATGGATGGCATGGAACTCCAGCAAAAAATCAAGCAAATCGATCCCAGCATTGTCATCATCATCATGACGGCCTACGCTTCTGTGGACACCGCTGTTCAGGCCCTCAAAGAAGGGGCATTCGATTACGTAACAAAACCGTTTGACCCGGACGATCTCGAAAACCTCATCAACAACGCGGCCGAACGCCAGCACCTTGCGCGTGAAAACCGACGCCTCAAACAGACCATTGAATCCATCTCCAAAAGCGAAATGGGCGAGATCGTGGGCGAAAGCGAAGGCATCCAGAAAGTCAAAGACTTAATCCGCACCGTTGGACCTACAGATACCTCCGTTTTAATTTCGGGCGAAAGCGGCACCGGCAAAGAATTGGTGGCAAAAGCCATACACCAGCAAAGCCCGCGCAGGCATATGCCGCTGGTTACAGCCCACTGTGCCGGCCTGCCTGAAGGACTCATCGAAAGCGAACTCTTCGGCCACGAAAAAGGCGCCTTCACAGGTGCCGAATACAGGCGGAAAGGAAAATTCGAATTGGCCGACGGGGGTACCATCTTCTTCGACGAAATTGGCGACATCAGCCTCAAAACACAAATCGACCTGTTGCGAATCCTCCAGGAAAAAAACTTTACCCGCATTGGGGGCAATCGCCCCATCGAAATCGACTTTCGGGTCATTGCTGCCACCAACCGAGATCTGGAAGTGGCTGTTCAAAAAGACAAGTTTCGGCTGGACCTGTATTACCGGATCAATGTCTTTTGCATCCACTTACCTCCACTGCGCGAACGGGCTACAGACATTCCCCTGCTGGCCCAGTTTTTCCTGGAGAAGGCCGCGAAAGAGATGGGTAAGCAAGCCAGCAGAATCTCTCAGGCAGCCATGGATCGGCTCTATTCTTATCCCTGGCCTGGCAACGTACGCGAGTTACAAAATGCCATGGAACGAGCGGTTGTTGTTGAAAATGGCGAAGAAATCAAACCCGAAGACCTGCCCCTTCCAGAGGGCGCGCCACCCGAAAAAGGAGATGACCTCTCGCTGGCAGAACAAGAAAAACATCATATCCAGGCCGTCCTGGATCGAATGGAGGGAAATGTATCACGCGCAGCCAAAGCCCTCCAAATTGACCGGGTCACCCTCTACAACAAGATCCGAAAATACGATCTGAAACGCCCCGAGTAACCCGAATGGCCACCGTCCATCTTGTCTGCTTCGGTGCAGTTGGCGCGGAAACGATTCGTGCAATTTCCCAGGGCATA
>JAQCGA010000501.1 GCA_027619145.1 bacterium
AGGAGCTGGTCCAGGATACGCGCATCGGAGCGCTGGGGAATGAAGCCGGTACCGAGCAGTTCCAGGCGTTGCGCGGTAATTTCCTGGATGATGCTGGGGTTGTTGAGAAACCACCAGCATCCGAAGGGGACGATGTTGGGAAATTTTCGGGCGGCGATGCAAAGTTCGTGCTGATTTTCTCGCGAAAGCAAGGTGACCAGGAAGTTCACATCTGGCCAATCACGGGCAATGTTTTCCAGGTTGGTGGTGTCCCATTTCCCCAGGCTGTCACCGCCGTCACGAAGGACGGGGTTGACCTGGCGGCGTACACCTATCATCATTGCCGATGGAATATTGCGACTGCGGGCTGTGGGAAAGACAACTTCCTGCATGAGCCGGGCGATGCCCTTTTCGGAGGGATAAACAAAGCTGGGTGGGAGAGAGATGGCCATGTACCGGGCATCCATTCTGTCGCACCAGTCGTTGAGATAACGTCGGAGTTCAAAGAAGGTTTGGTCTGAGAGCGTTGCTTCGACGTTGTACCCCTGGGTGTTCAGTTTCTGCACAGGTTCGGGCCAGGCCATCAGGGCACTGTCCAGACGGAGTACGGCACGGAAGCGAGGGTCCAGGTCAAAACCGCGTTGCCAGAGGGGACCTTCGTTATTGTCCAGAGGATCGTTGGTCATGTACACCCGTGCGACACCAGCTTTTTCGAAAATTTGATCCATGTAGTCCTGGGGAGAGACGCGCTGGACAAAGTCTCGGAATTCGTCCAGATTGTTTGCGCGGGGGTTCAGGCCCAGGGCAGACATAACGGTGACAACGCCGAGTTGGGCTTCGGAGAGGGGGCTGGTTTCACCTGCAAAAAGAGTTGTCCAGATGATATTGGCCTGCTCGGGTTTTGGCAGGGTGTTGAACTGATCTACGGAGACGTCCGGCGGAAGCTGCCGCGAGGTTTCTGCTTTCAGGTAGTGATAGGTGAGCAGGTCATCTGGCCCGTACTCACACAGGGGAGCCATTTGTGGTGGGTACAGGTGGGTGTGGATGTCCACGATGGGTTGTTCGGAGAGTGCGGTCTCGACGGCTACAGGGATTGGAAAGGTGCTGGACATTGGAGGTCTCCGGTGGAGGGGGCGGATCGGGATCAGGCTTTTTGTACTACATATCCTTTTTTCTTATCCACGATGTTTAGTAGAGGTTCACCGGCTACATAGCGACGAAGGTTTTCGACAAAGATTTTTTGCAGGTTTTCATCGCCTTCGGCAGAGAGGCTGGCGATGTGTGGGGTGAGGACTACGTTGGGCATGTCCCAAAGGGGGTTGTCCTCTGCAGGGGGTTCCTGTTCGAAAACGTCCAGGGCGGCACCGGCAATTTTTTCATTCCGAAGCGCCTCGATAAGATCGGTTTCGTTGATGATGGGGCCGCGGGCGATGTTGACGATGAGGGCGGTATTTTTCATACGGTTGAAACAGTCTGCATTGACGATCCCCCGGGTGCCATCGGTAAGAGGGAGCGCAACGACGACAATGTCTGCTTCGGATAACGCGGTGTACATGCTGTCCGGGCGGATGAGTTGACGGACGCCTTGAGGGGCCTCTTTGATCTGCGCATCTATGCCAAGGACGTGCATGCCCATGGCGTTGAGGGTGCGGGCGATGCTTTTTCCAATGGTGCCCAGGCCGAGGACGCAGGCGGTTTTTCCATGGATGAGAGAGGCCGGGTACGCATTGCGGTTCCATTCGCGGTTTTTGCGTTTGCGATCGTGGAAGGCAGTACCTCGGGTGAAAGATAGGATGAGGGCCAGGGCGTGTTCGGCCAGGGCTGTATCGAACGCACCTGCGGTGTTGGTGATGATGACATCCGAGTTGATCATTTCGGGGTAGAGCATGGTTTCAAATCCAACGCCAATGCTTTGAACCCAACGGAGTTTTTTGGCTTCGAGGAAGGGCTCCAGGGGGAGTCGCCCGTAGATGACTTCGGCATCTACAATTTCACGTTTGAGGTCTTCAGGGGTGTGGGCGGCTATGGCCTGAACGCGAGGAGATACGGCGCTGAGCTGGTCGATCCAGTTGGTAAAGTAGCCGGCCATCATAACAACTTTGATTTGATCCATGAGAAAACCGTTCTCCAGAATGATGGGATTGCGGGTGAATTACTTGTTGGGGCGGATAACGATCCGCCCTTTTTTCAGGAGTGAATCTCCTGATCGCTGAGATTAAAGCCGAACGGTTGTTTTCTTTCCGGAATGGACGGCCAGCGGCTGTTTCAGGTGCACCTGTTTGCCGTTGAGATAGAGGGCGTCCACTTCGACTTCACCTTCGACCATATCGATGGTGATAGATTTATCTGTACAGGTAAGGGTGCCGAATCCGGTGGCAGTGCAGAAGAAGGTTTTGAAGCGGTTCAGGCTCAATTTGGGAGCCAGCCAGAGGGTTTTTTTTGCGCGGGAGTATCGGAAGCCAGAGAGGGAGCCGAGCAGGGCGTAGCTGGCCATTGCGCGGGCGTAGTAGTTGCCGCATTCGTACTCGTTCCAGGGGTTGCGTACGCGGCCGTTGTAGCGGTCTCGGGCGGCTTTGACAATGGTGAGGCCTTCTGCAACAAGGCCTTCTTCGATGAGGTGGGAAGCGACCTGGTATTCGATGCCGGTCCAGACCTCGTCCGAGTAAACAAAGGGGAGTGTGGGTTTGCCTCCGCGCGGCCAGGAACAGAGAAGGAGGCCGGGTTCGTGACCCAGCGCATATCCGGGGCGTTGGGTGCAGGCGTGGTCTGCGAGGTCTGGCTTGAAATTGTACTGGAAGATGGCTTTGAGGTTGCGGCGGATTTTTGTGCGGGTTTGTGGAGAGTTGATACCGTAAATTCTCGCCATCCACGCGCCAATCACGCCGTCTGAAATACAGCCGGTTCCGTACTGGTATTTGGGGCCTTCTTTTTTTAGAAGTTGTTCCACTTCGCCGCTTTTGCGTGTGACCTTTTTGATGAGGTCAGAGAACGAGGTATCGCGAAGGCCTTTGTACGTGACTTTCTGCTCGTAGTATTCGCCGTTGAAGAGGTGTTTGTCCAGGTATTTGGCACCGCTTTTGGCCAGGTTCTGGTAGAAGTCAGCCTCTTCGGGGTGGCCGGAATCGCTGGCGAGTTCGGCCATCGCGGCCAGGGCACCCAGGTAGATGCTGGTGCACATGCCGTCGGGGCCCCAGAATTCGATGTCGTAGGTATTGTGGTGCGGTTCTTCGAGAATTCCACGGTGGCGAGGGTCCCAGGCCTCTATACAGTAGACCATGCTGTTGCGGGCAAGTGGGTACATGTTCTGGAGCCAATTTTGATCTCCGGAAATTTGCCATTCGCGGTAGAGTTTCATAATGCCGCCAAGCTGGCCATCGCAGGCGGCGCGGAAGGTGTGGGCTGTGGGACCGTCCGGTAGAGCAGAGCGGAAGTTGACATGGCCCTGCTCGTTCATGCTGCGTTCCAGTTCCTGTTCTCGCAGCGTACGTTCCAGTTGTGGGAACAGATGAGGCAAGGCCTGGGCGTAGTTCCAGACGTGGGTGCAACTGCCGGAACAACAGCCGTGGTCCACAAAGCAGCCTTCCCAGGCCCAGACGTTTCCGTTTTCCTGCCGCAAGACGGTGGGAGATTTGAGGATGGCCAGGTTGGCAGAGATGGCGTCCAGCGCATATCCGGGCAAGGTGGATGCGAAGAGGGCCTGGTGGAATGCGCGGGTGCGATTCCGGAGGGTATCGTAGTGTTTGCGGACAAAGGTATCCACATCTCGTGCATTTTTCCATTGGGAGACGTAAAACGGTTTCCAGAGAGGCGGTTCGGATTCAGAGCAGCAGTTGCTGGA
>JAQCGA010000502.1 GCA_027619145.1 bacterium
CAGAGCATCCGCTTCTGGGGTGCGTTCCGAAAAATTCGACAACTCGTTGCAGAAGGCCGCATCGGCACTCCCTGTTTGGCCCAGGTTCATCGCATGGGAAAATCGGGCATCCGTCGGGTTTCCGAAGAACCTGCCAACCCGGGTAAAGCGGCCCGCCCCTGGCGTTTCGATACACGGTATGCCGGTGGGAGCATCCTGGAAAGTACCGTACACGAACTCGACTTCTCCCGCTCCCTATTCGGTGACGTTCGCTCAGTCTACTGCGACGCTACCGGTGCAGAACAATACGGAGACCTCCAAAGCCCCGTTGTGATTCAGGCCATGGTCAACTTCGAAAATGGCGGCCAGGCCACTGTACGCCAGGGCGGCATCGTGGGTTTTCCCTGCAAAGGCTCCTGGGTCGCCGGTACCGAAGGCACGCTCTCCTTCGACATCTGGGAAGGCCCCGTATACCATCACCGCCCGGGCACGGACGAACCCGAAGCCATCGAATGTGATGACACCTACGCCTATATCCTCGAACTGCTGGACCTGCTCAACGCCATCGAAAGCAACGGCGAACCCGAAAACAGCGGCCTCAACGGCATGAAAAACATCGCCCTTGGCCTGGCCATGTACCGGTCCATCGAACTGGGCAAACGCCTGGACTTTAAAAACGGCCTCCCGGTCGATCTTCCAATGGACTACCAGTACAGAGGTCTAAACAACGTCAAAGAGTGAAATTGTCAATTGACAATTGACAATTGCAGTCTCACGCCCCCTGCTCAACAGCCCGGCCCGCACACAAAGGATTTCCCATGTCCGCTCCCGAACGTACCGGCATCTACCTCACCACCGACGTCATCCTCAACAACCCGGACTACGTCAAAGCACTACAAGACGGCCTGGGCCTCAACCTCGTTGTCCTGAGTTTCTCCGGCGAACTCCCGCAAGACGTTCTCTCCGCCAGCCCGTATGACAGCACCCCCCTCTCGGACAAATGCCTGCACGATCTCGTCGCCAAACATTTAGATGGCACACCCGTCGATCCTCTGGAATTCGACCAGGTACGCCAGTCTCCGGGCCCCAGCGTAGGCCAAACCGGCAGCAATGAAAAATTCCGTCGCGCCATCCAGCTCCTTCACAATGCCGGTGTTGACATCTGGATCTGTGGCGGTTCCTGGACCCTGAGACGGCTGATGTTCTGTCCATCCAATGAAGCCACCAACACCTGGTACGAAACCCTCTACACCCACTGGGCCACGCAGTACGGTGCGCAGGGCCTGGACATTACCCACGCACGGTATCCCATGGGCAGTTTTCCGCGCGGACTCTTTTCTTGCACGTGCGAACGTTGTGAACAGGCCGCCGCCGAACTCGGCTACGACATGGCCGTCCTCAAAGAAGCCCTTCAAAACGGCCTCAAACGCCTTCAATCCATAGATATCGGCCTCCTTACTGCCGCCTGTAAACACGGCATGGGCCCCTTCGACTTCCTCCAGATCCTGAACCTGGATACCGGCATCCTGGACTGGTTCAAGCTCCGTGCGGCCATCCTGGAGCGGAACCTCGCACGCTTTCGGCAGGCCGTACACAACGCCGCGCCCGGTGTCCTCTTTGGCGCAGATACGTACCCTGCATCTCTTTCCATGTTCATGGGCCACAACCATGCCCGCTGGTCTGAATGCGCAGACTTTGCAAGCCCACTCGTCTCCCACATCTACCAGTTCGTTTCCCTCACCCTCATCGAATGGGCGAAATTCCTACAGCAGACAAAACCTGGCCTCAGTGAAACCGACGCCCTCCAGATCGTCTACACCCTTACAGGATACGCCGGGGTAGGCCTGCCAGAAACCATTGCAGGCTATCGCTCAGAAGACCCGGACGCGCTAGCCCACAGCCTTCCTCTGGAAGACGTCATTCTGCACGACCTCATCAAAGCCAGACTCAGCCTTCCTTCTAACGTGCCATCCTACCCCATCCTCCACGGCGAAGGCTGGCCCAAGGACGCCATCCCCACCATCCGGGATCGGGCTCTGGAAATAGGCCACAACGGCATCATCTGGCAGGGCACTTCAGAACTCGTCCCTTTCAACCTGAAATAACCGTTGGAACACGCCATGATCGAATGCCTCGAAACCGGCCTGGTATACACAAATCCTCAGCCTTATCTCAAAAGCTGTCAGGCCTTCCACCCCACCCTGGTCTCTCTGGGAAATGGAGAAATTTTGTGCTCCTTCGATCTGGGCGAAGCCGTTGAAAGCCTGGATTACTGCACACACCTCTCCCGATCTACAGACAACGGCAACACCTGGCACCTCCAGGGACCCTTGCTCAACACCACAGCAAACCGCCCGGCCACGCATTCTGTTCGCATCACACGCCTCTCCGACAATACCCTCACCGGCTTCGGCGCCCGCTTCTACCGCGACGACCCAACCCAGGGTATCGTCAGCCGAAAAACCAACGGCTTCGTCCCCATGGATCTGTTCCTCACCCGCTCAAACGACGCGGGACGAACCTGGTCGCCTCCCGAACCGCTTCATCCGCCCATCGACAATCCAGCCTTTGAAATCTGTCACGCCATTGTCGAACGCCCAGACGGAACATGGCTTGCGCCCACGGCCACGGCAAGAGGCCACAATGGAACGCAACCTGCCGGTGAGAAAGCCCTCATCTTCCACAGTGCAAACGGTGGACGCACCTGGCCCTCTTATGGCATCACCTTCGAGCAACCCGGCATCACACACTGGGAACAATCCGTCGTTTCTCTCGAAGATGGTAAACTCCTGGCAGTTGCCTGGGCACACGATGCATCTGCCGGAAAAAACCTGCCCACATCCTACGTCATCAGCACCGACGGCGGCCACACATTCTCTTCCCCTCGCCCCACAGGTCTGAACGGGCAAACCTGCAAACTGCTTGCCCTACCGAACCATCAAATCTTGTGTGTCTATCGCCGCACGGACAAACCCGGCCTCTGGGCCAACCTCGCCCACCTTGACGGAGACACCTGGCACAACCTTGCTGAATGCCCCCTGTGGGGTACCAACAGAACGACCTCCGGCATGGACGGAAAGCAAAACACATTCGACGAACTCAGCGGCCTCCACTTCGGATATCCGACCCTGCTCGCCCTGAACCAAACCGAAGTCCTCATAGCCTTCTGGTGCCTGGAAGGCTGGACCTGCAACATCCGATGGATCAAAATTCAAACAAATAAAAAAGCAAAATAGATCCTCACTTTTTACTTTTTACTTCTTACTTTTTACTTCTTCCAACCGAGGTATCCATGAACAAAAATAAATCGAACCTGTCCTTCTCCGGCGTCTGGTCCGCCGCACCCACACCATTCACAGACAAATGGGCCGTGGACAAAGCTTCTGTGCGCCGCATGGTCAACCACCATCTCCGCCTCGGCATCACCGGCTTCTTCCTGGCCGGCACCAACGGCGAAGGCCCCTGGATGCCAGACCGTGAACGCCGCACCCTGGTTCAAACTGTTGCCAAATACGCCAAAGGAAAACTTCCGATTGCCGTCCAGGTCACGGACAACTCCGCAGCCCGTATCCTGGACAACATGCGTACCGCGAAAGAGGACGGCGCAGACATCGCCGTTATCGCACCCCCCTTCTTCCGCCTCAACAACACCCCGAAGAGCCTGCTCGAACTCTACCAGGAAGCCATCCGCAGCAGCCCACTTCCCGTAGGCATTTACGACCGTGGCAATACCGGAGCTGTTCCCATTCCAGATCGGGTCATCAAAACCATCTACAACGAACCCAACGTCGTCCTGATCAAAGACAGCTCCACAGACCCAAAGCGCCGCCTCATT
>JAQCGA010000503.1 GCA_027619145.1 bacterium
ATGGTGGTGAAAGACGTTTCCCCAGAGACCACGGTTGTTGGTGTGCCTGCCCGAATTTTTCGGCCTGAAACGAGCGTGCCCGGACAGGAAAACCAATGAAAGATTTGACATATTTGCTCATTTTGCCGGATCAGAGCGTGCGTGAGGCCATGGCCTACATCAACAACAATTTACAATGAATTGTGCTGGTGGTGGACGATGCACGCAGGTTGCTTGGGACGGTTACGGATGGAAATATCCGGCGTGCAATTCTGGCCGGGACTTCTCTGGATGTGGCGGTGCGGAATCTCTTGGGGACGGATCCAGATTATCCGAAGCCCATTGTGGCGAGGTCTGATTCGGATCGGTCGGAACTGCTGAATTTGATGCGAAAGAGAAAAATTCGGCAGTTGCCTGTACTCGATGGTGAAGAGCGGGTGGTAGACCTGGTTACGATGGATGACCTGCTACCCGACACGATGCTACCCTTGTCGGCGGTTGTGATGGCTGGGGGGTTGGGTACCAGGCTGCGCCCGTTGACAAATGATTTGCCGAAACCGATGCTTCCTGTGGGCGGGCGGCCGTTGATGGAACATATTATTGAAGGGTTGCGAGGAGCGGGTATTCGGCAGGTGAATGTGACGACAAATTACAAGTCTGAGGCGATCACGGAGCATTTTGGGGATGGGCGAAATTTTGGAGTAGATATTCAGTACGTAGCGGAAGACCGCCCTCTGGGTACGGCTGGAGCGCTGGGTTTGATGGATGCTCCAGAGCAGCCGTTGCTGGTGATCAATGGGGATATTCTTACGAAGGTGGATTTTAAAGCGATGCTGGCGTTTCATCAGGAGAATACGGCGGACCTGACGGTTGGTGTTCGAGAGTACGACCTGAAGGTGCCGTATGGTGTTGTTGAAACAGAAGGGGTTGTTGTACAAAGAATCAGGGAAAAGCCTGTCATTAAATTGTTCGTAAATGCAGGGATTTATCTGATGACCCCCGCCACACACCAGTTCATTCCGAACGGGGAGCATCTGGATATGACCGAGTTGATCGATATCCTGTTGGAGAAGAAGCGGCGAGTGGTCAGTTTTCCAATTTGTGAATCCTGGATGGATATTGGACAGATGGAAGATTACAAACGGGCTCAGGTTGAACTGGGTGGCGAGGAGGGTTGAGTTGATGCGTGTATTGATTACGGGTGGGGCCGGTTATGTGGGTTCATCGTTAACTTCCATTTTGCTGGAAGCTGGGGACGAAGTACGGACGGTTGATAATTTGAGCCACGGTGGGCGAGCGCTGTTCGGATTCTGGAGTCATCCGAATTTTGAATTTGTTCGGGGGGATGTCCGAGATACGGATTTTCTACAGGGGGTTGTTGAGGGTTGCGATGCGGTGGTTCATCTGGCGGCGATTGTTGGAGACCCTGCCTGTGCACGTGATCCTGATCTGGCGCGTAGCGTGAATCTGGAGGCGTCGCTGGCACTGCTGAATATTTCCCGAAAAGCTGGTGTGGGTCGATTTGTTTTTGCCTCTACGTGTAGCAATTATGGGCGCATGGCAGATCCGACGCAGGCTGTTTCAGAGACTTCTGAACTGCGACCAATTTCTTTGTATGCGGAAACCAAGGTGGCTGTGGAGCAGGCGATTCTTGAGGGCGAGACTTCGGCTGATTTTTGCCCTACGGTGCTCCGGTTTTCAACGGTGTACGGCGCATCGGCCCGGATGCGGTTTGACCTGACGGTGAATGAGTTTACAGCGGAGATGTTACTGAAGAAGAAACTGGTGGTTTACGGCGAACAATTCTGGCGGCCCTACGTTCATGTACGCGATGCGGCACGAGGTATTCAGACGGTGCTGGGAGCGGACCGGAAGAAGGTTGCGGGCGAGGTGTTCAATGTGGGAGACAACCGAGAGAATTATCGCAAACAGGATCTTGTGGATTTGTTGAAGGCGCGGATTCCGGAGGCCGAGGTGGAGTACGTGCACAAAGAGGAAGATCCGAGAGACTACCGGGTCTGTTTCGATAAGATTAAACGTGTGTTGGACTACCGGATCACACGGCGGGTAGAAGATGGTATTGAAGAGGTGATGTCGCTGATCCAACAGGGAGTGATTACGGACCTTGAAGACTCGTCCTATAGAAACTGAGCGTGTAGAAAAAGGTGGGTTCATTCCTCTTTGTGTACCGGAGATCCGGGGCAATGAATGGGCTTACGTCAAAGAGTGCCTGGATACCAGCTGGGTTTCCTCTGTAGGTGCCTATGTAGATCGTTTTGAGAAGACGGTTGCAGAATATGTGGGCACAACGTATGGTGTGGCTACAGTGAATGGAACGGCTGCGCTTCATATTGCACTTCTGGTAGCAGGGGTTGAACCTGGAGATGAGGTTCTGGTTTCCACATTGACGTTTATTTCACCTGTGAATACAATCCGGTACTGCGGTGCCCATCCGGTGTTTATGGATGCAGACCCACGCTACTGGCAAATGGACCCGGAAAAAGTATCCAATTTTTTGGAGAAAGAGTGCACCTGGAAAGACGGTGCATTGAAGAATCGGCGAACGGGTCGCAGGGTGAAGGCCATTTTGCCGGTTCATATCCTGGGGCATCCCTGTGACATGACACCGATCCTGGAAGCGGCGAAAAGATATGAACTTCCCGTGATTGAGGACGCCAGTGAGGGGTTGGGTGCAAAGTACAGGGGGCAAGCGATCGGTTCTCTGGGAGATATTGCCTGTTTCAGTTTTAATGGGAATAAGGTGATTACGACTGGCGGTGGCGGTGTGATTGTGACGGATAATGAAGCCTGGGCACGAAGGGCAAAACATTTGACCACGCAGGCAAAAAGCGATCCGGTAGAGTATGTGCACGATGAGGTTGGATACAATTATCGGATGGTGAATTTGTTGGCGGCGCTGGGATGTGCCCAACTGGAGCAACTGGATGAGTTTATTGGGTGTAAGCGGGCAATTGCAGACCGGTACAGGCAGGAGTTTTCTGGGCTGGACGGCCTGCGGTGTATGGAAACAGCAGAATGGGCAGAATCGATCGATTGGTTATTTACGGTTTATCTGAAGCCAGGTGCGCCGGTTCGCAAGCAAGTCTTGCTGGATGAACTGAATGCCAGGGGAATACAGACGCGGCCGCTGTGGCGTCCGGTGCACCAATTGCATATCTATGCCGGAGATGTACAGTATCAGATTGAGGTGGCTGACAAGTTGTATGAAGGGTGTTTGAGTTTGCCCTGTTCGGTTTCTTTGAAAGATGCCGAACAGGAACGCGTGGTGGATGCGGTCTGTGAGTTGTTTTCACAAGAGGGGATTTTGCGATGAGCTTTTCGTTCTGGCTGAAGACGGATGCGCGGTTTGGGCCGGGGGTTGCCTCCGACCTGCCCGAGTTTGCCCGGAAACGGGGTTGCAAAAAGGTAGCGGTTATTCTGGACGCCGGTGTGCGTGCGAATGCCCATGTGGAAAAGGTGCTGGAGGAATTGCGCGCCGTAGTGGACGAGGTCCAGGCGGTGGAGAGCGATGCGGTTGAACCCACGTACGATTATCTGGACGAGTTTCGGCAGGCTTTTGATGCGAATCTGGATCTGATGGTGGGGATTGGCGGAGGGAGCATTCTGGATTTGACCAAGGCTATCTCTGTACTGGTTACCAACCCGGAGCCGGCCATCTCGTACCGCGGATTTGATATGATCAAGAATCCCGGAATCCCGGTGGTTGCCATTCCCTCAACGGCGGGTACGGGAAGTGAAGTGACGCCGAATGCCGTGTTTACGGATACGAAAGAACAGCGAAAGCTGGGTATCAATACGCAGCTTTACGTG
>JAQCGA010000504.1 GCA_027619145.1 bacterium
CATGCTGGGCGCCAAAGCCGTCGTCTTCATTGCCCCAGAAGCCACCACAACAGCAGAAGCCGAACAGAAGTTCTTTCAGGTTCCACTGAGCGTGCCCCGTTTCTGGATTGGCAAAGAGGAAGGCGAAGAACTTCGCAGGCGCATTCAGAACAACGAACGCATCGAAGTCCGCCTGAAAAGTAGAATGGACTGGGAGAAGAACCAGGCACAAAACATCGTTGGCTGGATTCCTGGAACCGATCCAGAACTCAAGAAAGAAATTATCCTGCTGGACGCTTATTATGACGCGATGTCTGTCGTGCCCGCTCTCGCGCCCGGCGCAGAACAGGCCTCTGGCATTACGGCCCTGCTGGAAATGGCCCGCTATTTCAAACAGAATCCTCCCGCCCATACCGTGGTCTTTCTGGCGACCTCGGCCCATCACCTGGGTTTCCGGGGTGTCTGCGACTTCCTGGGCCGGCACGCCCGTAAAGAAGAACATTTCGTCGAGCTAATGACAGACCCCATCAATATCCAGCTCTGGATTTCCCTGGACCTCACCTCCCAAACCGATGAAATGGCGGTCTGGAACGGCACCTCTTCTTTCTATTTTCAACGTTTCTTTGCCCCCCTTGGCAAGCTCTTTTCCGCCCTGGGCGAAGACCTGGCCCCCTCTTTCGGTCTGAAGCAAACAGGCTCACTCGTAGATGCCATTACCCCTCCTTCCGGCATGAGTTGGAACATGTTTATTCCCGGCGGCAACCTGAAGACAGACTCCGAAGTTGTCCTGAATGCCGGTATGCCCACCCTGGCTTTTGTAACCATTAACGACGCCCGATTCAACGTAGATACACCGCACGACACCCTCGAAAATGTCAATCTCAAAAACCTCACCCGCCAGGTCCAGTTCCTCACCGGTGTACTCAGCAAAGCCCTGGCAGACCCCAACCTTCTGCCAGATTACCGCATAGAAATGAAAGACCAGATGCGCGCGCTCAAGGGACGCATTCTCACGTTCCCTCGCCGGAGCATCACACCAGACCGGCCCCGTGCGGGCGCGGTTGCCGCCCTGATTATGTCCCGCAACAAAACGGTAAAAGGCGTACGTACAATCTTTTATGACATTGCAGACGAAAAGGGCGAATTCTATATCCCTGGTCTCGCTGTGCGCTGGGTTAGCCTGGATGCCTACTACCTGGACCCAGAATCCGGTGAAATCATCTACGCACCAGATCGGGGCCCGGCCTCACGCATCTACAAACCAGAATTTGGCATGGATTTCTGGATTACACGCGCCACACGAATTCTCTTCCCATGCATCTCCACAGACTTCTATGAAACCGTAGATCCGCGTTATCTCACCAAATTACCCAGCCTCACCGTGTACGGCGAAGGCAATGTATCCCCCCAGGAATACGGGTACACACTTGGGTTTGGTGCAGAAGAACCCGTAGGCGTCGTCTTCACCCGACCTGGAGAGAAGCTCAAATTAACCATGCGCTCTGGTGCTATTGGTGTTCGGTACCTGCTCATCAACGCAGGAAACCCTGGCAGCGAAGCCGCTGCACACGGCACCGGTTTCCTTACCCTTACCCACGGGGCAATTGCGCATACCGTATACCGTGCCGCAAAAGACATGTGGACACTGGATGAAACCCGTATGCAGGAATTAAAAAAATACGGCATTGAAAACTTTCGGCTCACCAACCTGCACGCCCAGGCCAAATTCAACCTGGATGCAGCAAAAGAAGCGCAAGAAAACCTCGAGTGGGATGCGTTCATAAAATATTCGCGCGCGGCCCTCGGCCTTGAATCTCGTGCCTACCCGGACGTCAAGTCCACGCAAAACGACGTCATTCGAGGCATCATCTTCTTCATGGCCCTGGTCATTCCCTGCGCATATTTTGCCGAACGTCTGATCTTCACAGCAGGGGAGATCCGCAACATGCTCCTGGGCTTTTCTGGTATCTTCGTCCTGATCTGGATCTTCCTCTCTCTCGTCCACCCTGCATTTGATCTGTCCAACCCGTTTGTCATTCTTCTGGCCTTCATCTTGATGTCCCTGGCAATCTTCGTGATCGGCCTCATCTTCTCTCGCTTCAATCAGCAGATCCGCCGTTTGCGTACCGAAGCCGCCATCATCCACGACGTAGACGTGGGCCGTGTCAGTGCATCTGTAGCCGCATTCCAGCTTGGCATTGCCAACATGAAACGGCGCAAACTCCGCACGGTGCTCACCTTCACAACGCTGGTCCTGCTCACCTTCACAGTACTTTCTTTTACATCCATCAAATCTCTTCTCCGATTCCACCAGCTCACAAGAGATAACGAGGGCAGGTATCCCGGTATGCTCATCCGCAGCAAGTACTGGGCACCGCTGGAGGAATCTGTTCTGGATTATGCGCAGGCAAGTTTTGGGCACGAAGCCCTTATTGCACCCCGAAGCTGGTATGCCGCCAAAGACAAAAAAGCCATTCACGTGGTACACCAGGATTCTGCCGCAAATGCGCTGGGCGTCCTGGGGCTTACGGCCCAGGAATCGGACGTCATCAACATCGAAACCACACTCACCACCGGGCGCTGGTTTAACCCAGGCGAACGCAATGAAGTGGTTGTGCCTGAAGAAATGGCAAAACTTCTGGGTATCCAGACAGACATGGTTGAACGTACCCAGATTCGCCTGTTTGGCGAATTGTTCACCGTGGTTGGCATCTTCAATTCCAAACGATTCAGCGAACTGAAAGACCTGGACACCGAAGCGCTCACCCCGGCGGATTTCGTACTTACAGACCAGAACGTTTTCCTTCAAATGGCCCAGCAGGAGAAACGAGAGAAATCTGGCCTGGAAGAATCCGATGTCGAAATCATGGACTTCGTCCACCTGGACCCGGCCAACGTGCTCATTGTCCCCTATCAAACCCTTCGCGAAGTCAACAGCCCCCTCCAGGCCGTTGCGGTGCGCTTCCACAATCCCACTATAGTTCGCAACCGTGTAGAAGACTTTATATCACGCCTTTCCGTTGTGCTCTTCGCGGGCCTCCCCCGCTTTGCACCAGACGGCCAGGTGAGTCACATAGAAGTCTCCGTCTTCTCATCCCTGGGTCAAACCTCGTTGCGTGGAATGAGCAATCTCTTTGTCCCTATCTTGATTGCTGCGCTCATCGTACTCAATACCATGATGGGCTCGGTGTACGAGCGCTTCCGTGAAATTGGCATCTATTCCTCTGTGGGCCTGGCACCCGTACACATCGCGTTCCTCTTCCTGGCCGAGTCCTGCGTCTATGCCGTACTCGGGGCTGTGTCGGGTTATCTTCTTGCGCAGGGCGTTTCAAAATTCATGCTCTGGCAGGGCATCCTCCAGGGATTTACCCTGAACTACTCTTCTCTTTCCGCCATCGCAGCTTCGGGTCTGGTCATGGTCGTTGTCATTGTATCCACCATCTATCCTGCCCGCCGCGCCTCCCAAATGGCCGTTCCGGACATCACGCGCCGGTGGAAACTCCCGGACCCCGATGGCAACAGATGGCACTTCGAATTCCCTTTTACCATTGCGGGCAGCGAAGTCCTGGGCCTCTTTACCTTCTTAACCCGATTCTTTGACTATCATACCGAAAGTTCAATGGGCAACTTCTACACACAGGGTGCGCTCCTCTACAGGCATCAGACCGAGGGCGGCGACACCTACCAGATTGAATCCACCATCTGGCTTGCCCCATTTGATCTGGGCGTCAGTCAGAAGGTCCGCCTCACTTCCACACCCACCGGCATGCATGATATACAGGGGCTGGAAATTACTCTGGACCGGCTCTCAGGGGATGTTTCTTCCTGGC
>JAQCGA010000505.1 GCA_027619145.1 bacterium
TCCCACGCGAGAACAAATCGAAACCCTCTTGAAAGCACAATAATATCCACAATTTTTCCCTGCCTGGAACCACGCTTCGGGGCCTTCTGTACTCTTTTCACTCTTGACCCATTTTCCAGCTTGTCCTATATTTAATTCCCTGCTTGCTTCTCCCCCTACCCCTACTTTTCCCCCGGGAAAGGAAGCAAAAAAATGGAAGTGCATCCAGAGGATACCCTCAACCTGGATTATGAGGATCTTGTCAGTGAACTGGACAAGTTCGAGAAAGATGCAAAATCGCTTCAAGAACGAATCGCCCAGTTCATGGACGATGCACGGCAGGCTATGGACGTCCCCAGCAACAGTGAATCTGAGGCCGAGGAAACCGAGCCAGCAACCGACACACCTGCATCATGAGACAGGAATAAGTTGAACGTATACACACAAGAACAGGCGGGGCAGCAACCCCGCCTGTTTCTATATCTTCAGTCTATGAAAGTAAAAAAATGCTCTCCATGTTCCTCATCGGCGCAGCCGTGCTCCTCGTCGTAGCCGCCAAATACCTGTATCATCCCGCGGAACGCTGTCCAGATTGTGGCCTCAAACGCGAAGACAATACCCCCATTTGCGAATGCGGCTGGGTATTTGAATTTCCAGAAGACGATTCTCCTCTGGAATACGGCGAACCAGACGAAGACGCGAGCCACTTATAAAGGCAAAGGAAACCCCTCGCATGCCGCTTGCTCCTATCCCTGTGCCATCGCATTGCTTGCTGTGTATCTGCCTCTCTGGCCTGCTCTTTGTCCTCCCAGTACATCTTCCTGCCGAACTGGACCCCCAAACAGGTACGTTTACCTATGCTTTACGGGCCGGCATCGATGACATACTTGCCCAGACGGCACTTTACCTCATTCAACAGAACCGTCGCGAAGGAAGTACCTACACCTCGCGCGAGTTCGAAACAGGTATCGCTGGATACCAGCTTCGTTTTTTTGACAATGGCAACAAGAACGTAGACAGCGAAGACTGGATCAGCGTACGACAGTACCGAATACCAGCCGAACCAGACACCACACTTCCGGCCGGATATTACAAAAATACATATGTCGAATACGTGGATGTAGGTCTGGACGGAATGGACAATCAGGACTACTATTTCATCAATGGCCGGCGATTCGACCTGCGCGACCAGAAAGGTGATGCGCTAAAACAGTACCAGGTACAGATTGAGAGCGGGATCAGTGCCTTCGTCCAGAAAACGGGCTACGACACCATCCAGAAAGCCCTGGGCCGAAGCGTTGAAACGTCCATCAAAAAAAACACCGCCTTCGATGACGGATCGCTCCCTTCTCGAATTGTTCTGGGCGTGGACTTGACCTATGTTTTTCGCCCCATTACTCGATCAAATCGGCAACTGGATCAATCCGAAATGATCCGGGAAATCCGCCAAAAAATTGGCTTCATATACAGCGCCACCCTGGCTTATACAGATATCAGCGGGTATCGATTCCGCGACATTGGAGACCAGGCGCTCCTCTTACAGCGCACTTACGATCCTGCCGAAACCCGCATGGTTTCCCTCATCATCGATGCATTATTTGATACGGACGGAGACGGAATCATCACGGCAGAGAACCTTGAAAACGGCTATGTGAAATTTCGAGAAATTCACCAGCAGCTCACCGAGACCGCCAGAGGAATGAATCGGCGCATCGTGCTACCCGATGAAAAGCTGGCCCGTCTCCGCCAGGAATACGAAAC
Organism: bacterium; assembly: GCA_027619145.1. Next base: position 1,741 of record JAQCGA010000505.1, read on the forward strand.
CCTGCACAACAGAGAATTCAAACCATAAATCAACATAAAAACAGGGACCGATATACACCGGCCCCGATTTTTACTACCTGTCCAAACACCCGTAAATATCCGCATCAGACGCGCGTGTCCAGAAACCCTACCATCGCATCGACGGCCATTCCTCGCTGTCCTCCCGACCTCACAAACACCCCCTGTTGCGTAACCCGGTCGCCGCTGGCCGTACGCCGGTTCACCGCTTCATACGCCAATTCCACCGCTTCCACCCCCACCGCCTCCAACCCTCGAATTTCCCCGGCCTCCACATCTCCGTTTCCGTTCTTATCCTGAAATACACGAAGGTGTTGATACACTTCATCGTTCCGATCAATCCGGCCATCCGCGTTCCCATCAAACCGCGCAAGTTCAGCAAACCCATGGGCAGCGCCATGCTGATCCCCAAACAATTCCTTGCCGTCGTCAATCCGCCCATTCCCATTCCGGTCCAGAGCCAAAAACGCATCGTCGCCTTGCACAAAACTCGTTCGCTCTTTACGGCCGTCACCATCAATGTCAAACATCACGCCTTTCGCCGCACCCGTCAAATTCACCCCATCTCCAGCCAGGTCCAGCACCAGAGGATCTGCCTCGTTCATCGCTTCCTCACCAGACGCGCGAACCCTCACCTCTACTTCCACACGGGCAGAAATGCGGTCCATTGCCTTCAGCCGGTCCATCGCCTGGTGAAAAACCGCACTCAGTTTCTCGGAGCCCGCCCCCGCTTTCAAAACCTCATAAACCCTCGACAGAAAACCGTCTAATGCACCCCGGTCTCCCTCGTCCAAAATCGTATTCACAAGCGCCAGATAATCCTGCATCAAATCCGGCTCCACCTCGAACAGGTCTGCAGCTGTGCGCTCAAACGAAGGGAATAAGCTCTGGTGCCCCGGACCCCGATCGGCCAGCCGCATCCCCGTTTGCCGCACGGTGGTCGCCACCCGCTCATCCAGTGTCACGCGGAGCGTATTCAAATGATCCTGAACACCTCGAACAGCCGCACTTCGCCCCCCTGAATTCCACACATCGAGGCCTATCTCAATACGGTCTTCCGCCTGCCTCGGCCCGGTTTCAACTGGTTCAACCGTACGCACCACTCCCAAGCCGGTGTTCAACCATACCGGCGGGCTCGATTCACGCTGCACCACATCGGCCAGATTCATACCTTTTCCCTGTAAGAAAACAACATAGAGGATGCCTGGTGCGGGCAGATGCTCGCCGCACGGGGGTCTTGCAGTGACCTGCTGGGATGGGAAACAGAAACTTCCGGGTGGGATGGGATGGAAGCTTACCTGTACAATCGGCAAAGCGCCCCTCAAACTTCAGTCCGGGTGCGCCGCTCAGGTCCAGCTTGTGCTTTCGGCCATTTCTTTATAAAGTGCTTTCAGAGCCTGCAAATCTTCGTCCGAGAGCGGCCCAAACGCAGACGCCTTCGCATTTGCCTCGGCCTGCTCCGGCCGCTTGGCTCCCGGAATCGCCGTAGAAACCGCCGGATGACTCAATACAAAACGCAACGCTGTTTGTGCCAGCGTGGGACTCCGGTCGCCTACCAGTTCCTCAACCCGTTGCACCTGAGACAGAATCGCCTGCAAACGCCCTTCTTTTTTCCAGCCTTCCCTGAAATCACCTTCCGAAAAACTTGAATCCACCCTGTATTTCCCCGTCAACAAACCTCGGCCCAGAGGCGTCTTTACCACAATGCCCACACCCGCTTCTGTTGTGGCCTGGAACAACTCCGGGTCCGGCTTCTGGTCCAGGATATTGTAATATACCTGCAACACATCCACGTGACCCGATGCCACACACAGCAGCCCCTGCTCAACCGTATCCACAGACACACCGGCAAACCGAATTCGCCCCTGAGCTTTCTCCCGTCCCAAAAACTCGAATAGATCTCCTCCACGGATCGCCTCCATATCCGGGTCGTGAATCTGATACAAATCCACATACTCCGTCCGCAAGGTTACCAGGCTCGCATCCAGCGCCCGGTGCAAATACAGCGGCGAAAAATCACACAACGCCTCCCCCTCCACGTACCACCACCC
>JAQCGA010000506.1 GCA_027619145.1 bacterium
TATGGCGCGGGTCACAGTGAAGAGGTGGTGGGGGAAGCGGTTTCAGGGGGGCGGGATGCGTGGGTAATTGAGACGAAGGGCGGGGAGGGTTTTACGGAAGACGGGGTGAACTGGAAGGACTTTTCCTATGCGCGGTTGCTTTCGCAGGTTGACGAGAGTTTGAAGCGGCTACAGATGGAATATGTGGATGTGTACCTTTTACACAGTCCATCGAATGAAGATCTGGAAGATGGAGAGGCGTTGAAGGCGCTGGCGGAGATCAAGGCGTCCGGACGGGCACGTTTTGTGGGGGTGTCGTTGGGTTCTGCCGCGATGGGGCTGGATCTTATTGCGCAAGGTGTGGTGGATGTGCTTCAGGTATCGTTGAGCATTATGGATGTCCGGATTGCGGAGGAGTTGTTGCCTGCGGCGCAGAAAGCCGGTGTGGGAATTGTAGCACGTGGGGCAATGGGGGCGGGTTTTTTTACGGGCAAGATCGATGGAAGCACACCGTTTGAAGAGAACGATCGGCGGAGTTGGCAATCTGAAAGCAGTAAGGCGTCTCGGGCGAAGGTGGCAGAGGAGTTCCGCTTTCTGGAGAAGACCGGGCGAACGCTTTCACAGAGTTATCTGAAATATGTGCTTTCGTTTGAGGGGATTTCAACGGTGATTCCAGGATCGAAAACGCAGGCGCATATGGAGGAAAATGCCGGGGCGTCTGAGGCATCGGAGTTGACGGAGGAAGAGGTTACACGGGTTGCAGGGACGCGCGAGCGTCTTCAGGCCGGTTGATGCTTGCGCGGGCGATGCCCGGGCCATTTGGCCATGATTTTGTGAGGTACTGAAATTGTTTTTGGAAAGGATGTTATGAACGGGAAGATTGAGATTGCATTTGGGAAGGGATTTGTACCGATTCAGGCGGACCCACGGCGAGCCGAGTGGAAGGTGATTCGGCCGACATTTGAACAGGCGTTGCCAGATGCGGAAGAGCGGTTTCATGAGGCGTGCCGAAAGCCGTTGGGTACAGAGCCGTTGAAGGGGATCGTTTCTCCAGGAGACCGGGTGGTGGTGGCAACTTCGGATGGGACACGGGCGGTGCCGAATCATTTGTTGATTCCCTGGTTGCTGGACGCGCTACCGGTTCCAGCGGAGAATGTGACGGTGTTGTTGGGTACGGGTACGCACCGGCCGAATACGCCAGAAGAGATTGAGAGGATGTTCGGCAAGGATGTGGTAAAGCGTGTGAAAATTGTGAATCATGATTCGTACGATGAGAAGGAAAATGTGATGGTGGGGAAGTCTGCGTGTGGGACAGATGTGTGGTTGAACAGGACGTACGTAGAAGCAGATAAAAAGATTGTAATGGGATTTATTGAGCCGCATTTTTTTGCGGGATTTTCGGGTGGTCCTAAGGGGGTTGCACCGGGAGTGGCGGGAATAAAGACGATTTGTCGTTTGCATCGTTCGGAGCTGATAGGGGATCCGAACAGTACGTGGGGCGTGCTGGAGGAGAACCCACTGCACCGCGAGGTGCGGGAGGCAGTGGCGCTATGTCCGCCGGAGTTTATGGTGAATGTGACATTGAATGGAGAGAAGGAGATTTCGGGATTTTACCTGGGGCATTATCTGGAGGCGCATAAACAGGGATGTGATGCGGTGAAGGCGTCTTCGATGGCGCCTGTGGATGCGCCCTTTCCGGTGGTGGTAACGTCGAATAGCGGGTTTCCGCTGGACCAGAATTTGTACCAGGCGGTAAAGGGGATTTCAGCGGCGGCGCGGATTGTGAAAGAGGGTGGGACGATTCTGGTGGCGAGCGAGTGTAGCGACGGGGTGCCAGATCATGGGAATTTTGCTGAACTGATGCGCGAGGGGACCACGCCGCAGGATGTGCTGGATTCGGTGTATGCGAAGGAGCCAATACTGGACCAGTGGCAGGCGCAGACATTGGCGACGATTTTGCAGAAGACGGAAGTGGCGGTGTTTTCGAAGATGGCCAGGGAGCAGATTGAGGCGTGTAAGCTGGCGGTGGTGGAAGATCTGGATGGCGCGTTGCAAGATCGGATTGATGCGGTGGGCACCGGTGCGCGAGTGGCGGTGTTGCCGGATGGGCCGCTGACGATTCCCTACGTGCGGGAGGGCTGAGATGGTGGCCGATCCACGGTTGAGCCGGTTTGAGCCTCGGCCTCGAATTCTTCTGTTTGACGATTTCGACGAGGGATTGCAGGGATGGACGGGGTTGATTGGAAATTACGAGGATTCGCTGGATTCGCTCCTTCCGGGATTTCGGGATTTGCGGCCGCCGATGTTGAGCAATTCGACGATGTGGGATACGGGTTCTGCAGGTGCGTTTGACGGGGTGTATGCGATGAAGCTGGCGACCCGGCCGGAGGTGGGGAGTATGGGGGTGGGGATCAAGCGGGTGACGTGGCGGAAGGCGGGGCCGATTCGGCTGGAGACGTATGTGACGTTTAAGCCGGAGGCGAGTGCGCTGAAGCTTTCGGAGCTGGATGTGCGGGCTTTCGGAGTGTTGTTTGATTTGCAGAATGCGCGAGATCGAGTGATGCCGCATTTGCGGTACCTGAACGCTCTGGATGGGAAACAGGTGGGCCGGTGGCAATATAAAAAGGATCGGGTGGCGCTGGAAGAGATTGGAGATTCGGGGAAGACGCGGTCCCATTTTCATCTGTCTTCTGAGGGCTGGCTGGATGTTCCTTCCGAGCCACAGTTGTTGTGTTATAATGAGATTCCGACCAAGCAGAACTGGCATTATCTGCGGGTGGATTTTGATCTGGAGTCGATGTCGTTTATTGATTTTCAGTGTAATGATCGGGTGTATGACGGTTCTGAGATTGAGCCAATGGTGATGCCTGCGATGGCAAATTTGTGGTGTATGTTAAATCTTGTGTTCTGGGTGGAGACGGATCTGGAGAAGCGGGCATTTTTGCACGTGGATTCGGTGTTGCTTTCGGAGGGCACATGCTGAAGCGTAGCCATACGGCGGTGGTGGAGCGGAATCGGGTCTGGTCGGGGGTTTTCGAGACGGAGCCGTACGAGGCAGGTTGGGCGCGTGAGGCGATTGTTTTTGTGCGTGTGCTGGAGGTATCCGGCCCGGTAAATGCGACGGTAGCGCGGGTGCAGATTTCGCCGGATGGGATGCACTGGTGTGATGAGGGGACGACGATATCGCTTCCAGATGCGCCGGGGGTGGTGTTTGGTAAGGTGCGTCATTTTGGGGGGTACTTGCGGGTTGTGGGGGAGATGCCGGAAGGGGCGGAGGTGAAGGTGGTTGTGTATTTGGCGTTGAAGGAATAGGGAGAGAAGTCGCAGGTAATATCCCTGCAGGTCTGCATGTAGGGGCGAACCTTGTGTTCGCCCGGACGTTGACCCCCGGCAGCCACAAGAGGCTGTTTACGAGATGATGTTGAGATTCTAAAGTGCGGATTGTCAATTATCAAATGTCAATTATCAATTGATAATTGGGGAGGAATAGACCGGTGCGAGAGGAAGTTCTGTTGAAGGTTACGGAGACACTGGGGTTGGAGAGGACGGGATGGCCGGTGACGCGGGGGGTTCCTTTGCCGAAAGGGGCGTTACAGGATCTAGAGAATGTTGGGGTTGAGGATGCTGGCGGTGAGGTCGTTCCTGCGCAGTTTCGGGTGTTGAGTCGGTGGACGGACGGCAGCCTGAAGTGGGTGCTGGCGGATTTTCAGGCGGATGTACCGGCGGGTGGTGAAGCGGCGTATCGGTTTGTGTATGGTGGAGACATTGGAAAGGCAGAGCACGATGAAGCGGTTCGGGTGGATGAAGGTGCGGATCGGAT
>JAQCGA010000507.1 GCA_027619145.1 bacterium
CTTTTTCCAATCAACGAAGGAAAACAGACCACGCTGTTGTATGAAGGCCTACCCCCTGGTGCGGAAATTCCCTGGAACGTCTGGATTTTCCCCCTCTCCTGGTGGATTACGCTCATCCTGGCCGGTTTCGCTTCTTGTATTTGCATCGTAGTCATTCTGCGAAAACAATGGGTGGAAAGCGAACGCCTGGACTATCCTCTGCTGACGCCCATCCTTGAAACCGTGGACGATATGCTCGACGGTTCGGGGAAAAACAAGTGGCCGGATCTCTTTCGCGGCTGGTATTTCTGGGCTGGCTTCGCCTTTGCGTTCGGCATCATCGCCTGGAACACCATTTCCTACTTCCGCCCTACCTGGCCCCGCATCAATATGAGCCCCAATGGCGGACTCTTTTATTTTGCGCGCGTCTTTCCACCCTTACTTACACACCTCAATACCTACACCATTGGCTTCGGCTATTTTGTCAAACTTGAAATCCTCTTCTCCATCTGGTTTTTCCACTTCTTGCTGATGTCAGAAATTGCACTGATCCGGAAAACCGGTTTCCAGTTCGGGCGAATGCACCAATCTGGCGGCGGCTGGGGAGACCCGCTGGTTCAATGGCAAAGTCTGGGGGCACTCTTCACATTTGTTTTATTAGGTCTCTGGACCGCCCGGCGCCATCTCGCTGCCGTTTTTCGGAAAGCCTTTTACAACGATCCCAACGTGGACGACAGCACCGAAATCTTCTCCTACCGCTCTGCCGTCATCGGCCTGCTCTTAAGCACAATCTACATCACCGCCTGGCTCTACCAGGCTGGCGTCGAATTCCGCGTCCTGGCCATTACCGTTCCTGCGTCCATCATCATCTACATTGCGCTGGCACGCTTCGTCTGTGAATCTGGCACGCTGTATTTAGGAATCCCCACCAGCCCGCTGGATATGAGCTACCAGATCCTGGGTACAGAAACCATCTCCACACAAACGCTCACTGCATCTGCAACCACACACGCCCTCCGCTGGATGTACTTTATGCCCGCCCTGTCTCAGGCCGCCAAAGCCCTGGACGGCATTCGCGGGAGTCGGCGTGGGCTCTTCGCTGCCCTTGTCTTGGGCCTTCTGGCCGCTTTGCTCGTCAATGTCTGGCTGGTACTGTATCTGGGCTACACCTACGGTGCTTTCAACTTCACAGAATACCCCTTTACCCGGTACGCACCCAGCCTCTACGACGGCATTGTCACCAGTGTCAAATCACCCGAACCCGCCTCCTGGGAACGCCTGGTCCTCTTCGGCGTTGGTGGCGCAGTCATGGTATTACTCACCACCCTTCGCTACCGGTTTCCCGCCTGGCCACTCCACCCGGTGGGCTTCATTGTTACCACCACCAGCCTCCTCCACGAAATAACCTCTATCCTCGTCGTCTGGACGTTTAAAGCCATCGTGATGCGCATAGGAGGCGTACAGATGTACCGCCGCTTCCGCCCCGTCTTTTTCGGCATTATTGTGGGACGGGGCGCAGGAGTGCTGGTCTCCTTTTTGATCGATCTTATCTGGTTTCCAGGCGGTGGGCACGGCGTGCACGGCTGGTCTTAAAATACGCCGAACACCCCCATAACCATATCTTCGCGCGCTTGACATTCAGGTAGATTTGGGCTTATTTTATACATCAACTTATGTCTGAAACCAGATTGCTGAAAACCAATCCTTTTCTCGCGACAGTGAAAGCGCCGGGCTTTCTATCCGCCTTCACATGAGGTCCACCAATGCACAAATTCCTGTTCACTTTCCTTTGCTGCACGGTCTGCCTGCTTACCTGGAGCAGCACAACAAGTGCCCAAAACGGCCAGAAATTGCCTTTCGCCCATGAAATTCTCCGGGAATATATGGGCGGCCTGACCGGCGCGGCCATGTTTGATTACGACAACGATGGGGACCTGGATATTTATGTAACCAACGGAATGCTACAGCCCAACCGACTCCTGCAAAACGACGGACAAGGCAATTTTGTCGATGTTGCCGCAACAGCAAACGTGGGCGGCAAGGCCGAAAGCCACGGTGTAGCTACGGCCGATATTGACAACGATGGAGACCTGGACATCTTTGTTGCCAACTATCTTCAAAACTATCTCTACCTGAACAATGGCGACGGAACATTTACTGAAATTGCTCAATCTGCTGGAATCACATCCAAGTATTTCTCTTCTACTGCGGCCTTTGCTGACATCGATAACGACGGTTTCGTAGACCTCTACGTAGGCGGCGCCGACGTGGTGAACGGCAAAGGTACAGGTGAAATGTACCTCAACAACGGCAATCTCAAATTCACCAACGTAACCCAGCAGACCGGCACCGCTTCCACATACTCCTGGTCCGTCCGGTTTTGTGACTACGATAACGATGGCGATCCAGACCTCTTTACCGCAAACGATCAGGGGATTTCAAAACCTGGTGAATGGTCGCCCATCTTCCTCTTCCGCAACGAAGGCAATCTCAAATTCACAGACCTCACTCGATTTATAGGACTGGGCATTACCGGAAGCTGGATGGGTATGGCTTTTTCAGATTATGACAATGATGGAGATTTTGATTTCTTTGCTTCTAATCTGGGAAACTCTTTCATTCTGGACAGCCAGGACCACGACCATCACGGATTTTTCCAGAACAACGGAGCCGGCACGTTTGTAAACGTGGCCTCCAACCTGGGCCTTGCAGAATGGGACTTCGGCTGGGGCGCTGTATTTACGGACTACAATAACGATGGAGATACAGACCTGTATTACGTGGGCAACTATGAACTCCTCAACGCCTTCAAGAATCCCGGCCACCTTTTCATCAACAACAAGGGCACCTTCACCGAAGAAACCGAGAAATACGGCATGCAAACCGTCAATTCCAGTGGCGTCCCCACCATGGCAGTAGGAGTAGCCGCTGGAGATGTGAACAACGACGGACACGTAGATCTCTTTGTATCCAACGCCGGGCGCATCGGTCGCCCGTCCTATCCGTTGCTCTTCACAGAAAAACACGACAACAATTACTGGCTGCGTCTGAAACTGGAAGGCACCCACAGCAACCGGGCCGCCATTGGCGCAAAAATCATCCTTACCGCAGACGGAAAAACTCAGGTGCAGGAAATTGCAAGCGGGTCCAGCAGTTTCTCGCAGAACAGCCTCTGGCCAACCTTCGGCCTGGGCCTCTATCCTCGAGCCGACAAAATTGAAATTCACTGGCCCAGTGGAATTGTACAAACCCTCGAAAATGTCCAGGCCAACCAGGTGTTGGAAGTACGCGAAGTACAACCCCCTTCGTCCATCGCCTTAAATATGGAGCAACTTGCCTTCGAAGACGTAGAAGTGGGCCAACCCACACAACTCGCATTCACCGTGAGTAATAATGGCAAAGGCCCCCTGCAAATTACGGGCCTGTCGTCGGATCTTCCACTCCAATTTCCCAGTACAACTTTCGATGTTCCAGCAGGAGAAACCCGCACCATCACACTGACCCTCACCCAAACCCAGGTGGGTCCATTTTCTGGCACCCTCCAGATTCTAAGCAACGACCCGGATCGCGGTACGGTCACGCTCCCGCTATCTGGTACCGCCACCATCATCTATGCGGATCCCCGCGCAGACTTCAACGGCGACAACCAGCTTACCTTGAGCGATTTCTTGGCTTTTGCACGCGCCTTTAACAGCACAGACCCCACCTACGACCTCAACGGAAACAACATTGTTGACTTTGCCGATTTCGTACTCTTCGCCAAATCTTTCGGGCGCCCTTTGCCTTAGACCGAACGTACCAAAAAGAAAAAGCCCGGT
>JAQCGA010000508.1 GCA_027619145.1 bacterium
TTCTAATTGCAGATGCAGGTAAAGCACACAATTGCCCTTGTGCTGCCCCAATAGCGCTTTTAACGCCTCCAGTCGGTCCGAATTCAGCGCCTCGGCAGGCAGCAAAACATTCACCGCGTCGGCCAGCGTCTCACAGGCCTGCTCAACGGGCATGACCTGTTCTACCTGTAACGATGTACGCCCGTTGCGCCCAGATAAACGCCCCTGTAAAACCAGGGCCACATCCGGCACCAGATTCTCGCGAATCTTCTCAAACGCGTCCGGAAACACCACCAGATCCATCGTGCCGTCCATATCCTCCAGCGTACCGAAGGCCATCGGGCGACCGTTGCGATCTGTATGAGGTTTCACCTCGGTAATCAGCCCGCCCAATTTAATCTCCGCACCGTCCGGCAGGCCGTCCATCTCCCGCACAGAACGAATGCCCATAGCAGCCAGGTCCGTCCGATACTTTGCCAGCGGATGCCCAGACAGGTAGAAGCCCAGCATCTCTTTCTCGTGTGTCAACCGTTCACGCTCCGTCCATTCTGGAACGTCGGGCAACACATAGTTGTTCACCACCGCAGCCTGCTCCGCCATGCCTTCTGTCTCAAACAGAGAAATCTGCCCCCGTTGCCGCGCAGCCTGTGCAGACTGGGCCATTTCCAGCGCCCGATCCAGCCCGGTCAACAACGGTGCCCGCCCACCCATTTCATCCATCGCACCGGAATAAATCAAACTTTCAATTGCGCGACGGTTCACCGCACGCAGGTCCACTTTCTCGCAAAACTCAAACAACGAAGTAAACAAACCCTCCGCTTCTCGAGCCAGCACAAGAGCCTCTACCGCACCCCGGCCCACGTTGCGGATTGCCGCCATACCCATCCGAATACCAGATTCGCCTTCGGCAATAAACTCCACTCCGCTCCGGTTCGCATCCGGCGGTAGCACCTCCAACCCCATCCGGCGACATTCCTCGCACACCACAACCATCCGATCAATATTCCCAATCTCGCCGTTCAGGCTGGCAGCCATATATTCCTGCGGATAGTTGGCCTTCAAAAAACCGTTTTGATAGGCAACAATCGCGTAGGCTGCTGCATGTGCTTTGGGAAATGCATACCCGGCGAATACCTCAATGTCTGCGAAAATTTTCTCCGCCAGTTTTTTGTCTACCCCGTTTTCTCCGCACCCCTCTACGAAAGCACCTTTCTGCTGCGCCATCTCATCCGCTTTTTTCTTCCCCATTGCACGGCGCAGAATATCCGCCTGACCCAGCGTAAAACCGGCCAGTACCTGCACAATCTTCATCACCTGTTCCTGATACACCATAATGCCGTACGTATCTTTCAGAACCGGCTCCAGCATGGGGTGGTCAAAAACCACCTTTTCCTGTCCGTGCTTACGCGCAATATAATTGGGAATGTACCCCATCGGTCCAGGCCGGTAAAGCGCGTTCATCGCAATAATATCATCCACACTGTCCGGTTTTAACTGCGTCAGATACTCGCGCATTCCCGCACTTTCAAACTGGAACACACCCACCGTCTCGCCCCGGCCAAACAGATCCAGTGTTTTGCGATCGTTTTCCGGGATTTTCTCCAGATCGAAATCCGGCTCTTTCTTTCGAATCAGGTCCACTGTCTCGTCCGCCAGCGAAAGCTCTTTCAACCCCAGGAAATCCATTTTCAACAACCCAATTTCCTCGCATGTGGGCCCGTCAAACTGGGTTGTCACCTTACCGTCTTTCGGGGCTTTATACAGCGGCACGAAGTTCGTCAAATCATCCGGCGCAATAATCACAGCCGCCGCATGTACAGATGCATGCCGGGCCAACCCTTCCAGCGAACGCGCATGCTTGATCAGCAGCGACTCGGGGCCGTTGCCCTCGGCCATCTGTTTCAGCTCCGGTACCTGCTCAATCGCCTTATCCAGCGTCATCTTCAAATCGTTCGGCACCAGCTTGGCAATCCGGTCCACCTCACCGTACGACATATCGTGTACACGGCCCACGTCCCGGATCACAGCCTTGGCTTTCATGGTACCAAACGTAATAATCTGGCACACATTCTTGTGACCGTACTTGTCCATCACATACTGGATAACCTGGTCGCGCTTCTTGTCCGAAAAATCGATATCGAAGTCCGGCATGCTCACGCGCTCCGGGTTCAGAAAGCGCTCAAACAGCAAATTGTACTTCATCGGGTCCAGATCCGTAATCCGCAACGAATACGCCACCAAACTCCCGGCGCCCGAACCCCGTCCCGGGCCTACAGAAATACCGTTATTTTTTGCGTAGTTCACATAATCCCACACAATCAAAAAATATCCGGCATACCCCATCTTTACAATCACATCCAGTTCATAATCCAGGCGCTTCAGCAACTCGGGTGTAATCTGGTTATATCGCTTTTCCAGCCCCTGGTGCGCCAGATGCCGCAAATACGACGACTCGTCTTCAAACCCCTCCGGACGGGGAAACTCGGGGACGTGGTAACTGCCAAATTTTAATTCCAGATGACTGCACTTCTCCGCAATCTCCAACGTCGTCTCCAGCGCCTGTGGCAGATCCCCGAAAAGCTCATACATCTCCTGGGCAGATTTAAAATAAACGCCCGTAGGGTAACACATTCGATTCGGGTCGTTCAACATCTTCCCGGTTTGAATGGCGACCAGGGCTGCGTGCGCCTCGTGGTCTTCTCCCCGTAAAAAATGCGAATCATTCGTAGCCACCAGCGGCACACCCATTTCTTTGTGCAACCGCAACAATCCTTCGTTTACCTTCACTTCCTTATCAATACCGTGCCGCTGAATTTCCAAATAAAAATCGTCGCCAAAAATATCCTGATACTCTTCCACCGCAGCCTGCGCAGCAGGAAGCCCCTCTCGTCCAATCAGATGCGGTATTTCGCCACTCACGCAGGCAGAAAGACACACCAGCCCTTCCGAATGCTGCCGCAGCAACTCCTTGTCCACGCGCGGATTATAATAGAACCCTTCCAGATACCCCGCCGACACCAACTTTGTCAGGTTTCGGTATCCGGTCTCATTTTTGGCCAGCACCACCAGATGATTGGAACCGCTGGGAATTCCCCGCGCCTGTTTCTTGATAAACCGACTCTCCACAGCGCAGTACAGCTCACACCCAATAATCGGGGCAACCCCGACACCTTTCATGGCCTTGTAAAACTCAATGGCTCCGAACATATTGCCATGATCTGTCATCGCCACGGCCGGCATGCCCCATTCGGCAGCACGTGCAGCCAGATCCTTGATCTTGCAGGCGCCGTCCAATAAGCTGTACATACTGTGACTATGGAGGTGTACGAATTCGGCCTGCTGCATCAACGGCCTCCCCTGGGCAAAAAGGCGCACAGAACGGATGGAAGGGGAACTCCCATGCGCACAGTCTACAAAAAATACAAAATGGGCATAACGAAGGATTGATAACCCGTGTGGGGACTCAGCGGGAAAAACGGGGAGCAAAGACGCGGAGGGAAAAAGCGTCTGGTGCGGCTATAATCTAATCCGGGTCGGGCACTAAAGTCAAGCGTCAGATTGGCAGTTTCAGATCTGGCTACGGTAAATTCAAAAATAACCCGAAGTTCCGAACACGTTTTTTTTTGCAACTGCCACAAGTGCTGGCGGTCTTCTCAGCAACAACCCCAATATATCGAATCGTACGCCTCTTTTGCTTCAGAGATCTTCTTTTGCTCACACGGGAAAAAAATGCCGAGCGCATGCCCGAAACACACAGCGAGGTCACACTCCCAAAAACTTTGTAAACAATATGTTATCAGAATTTCTCAAATGCTTC
>JAQCGA010000509.1 GCA_027619145.1 bacterium
CGAGGACAGGGGGGAGCGATTCGGCGGGTTTGATGTTTTTGAGGTGATGGTCCCAGAACGGTTGTAGCATTTGGGTGCGGAACTGCAAAGAGGTGTCGGCATCCCACTTGAAGCTGCCGAGTGTGGAGCCGTCTCCGGTGGACTGTCCGTGGCACCAGGGGCCAATGGCGAGGTGGGTTTTGTTGCCTTTCCGGTCGCGTTTGGCGAGCACGGTGTGACTGGCCAGGGGACCGTAGATGTCTTCCTGGTCGAAGAGGCTGTGTACAGTGAGTACGGGGACTTTGCGTGGGGCCTTAGTCAGGAGCCGGTCGAGGGCCTGGTCCTGCCAGTATTCGTCATAGGCGGGGTGGTCGAGGAGGCGGTTCCAGGCAGGGAGTTTGTCTGCGCCGTAGTGGCGGCCCAATTCGCGGAGGGAGCCAGCCTCAAGGATGGCCGAATAGAAGTCGTAGTAGCCCCAGGGGATGGCACGGCCAGCGTCTTTGCTGGCGGTTTGGCGGTAGATGTATTCCAGCATGACAATTCGAAAGGCACCGTGGCGGTAGAAGTCATCGCCGACCCACGAATCGACCATGGCATTGATGGGAACGGCGGCTTTGAGGGCCGGGTGCGGATCGAGGAGGGACATGAGGGTGAGCATGCCGTCGTAAGATACGCCGGTGATGCCCACGCGCCCGTTGTTGTGGGGTACGTTCTTCACGAGCCATTCGACTGTGTCCCAGGCATCGGTGACCTGGTCGACCTTGCCGGAGTTGAAGGGGCCACGCGTTGGCATGGTCATGATATACTTGCCCTTGGAGCAGTAGCGGCCGCGTACGTCTTGATAGACGCGGATGTAGTCGTTGCGCACCAGGGCTTCATCGGCGGCTGGCAGGGCCATTGCGATGTCTGGACTGTTGGTGCGGGAGGCACGCCCCGCAGCGCTGTAAGGTGTGCGCGTCAGGACGATGGGCATGGGACCGGTGGCGTTTTTGGGAATAGCGATGACGGTGAAGAGTTTGACCCCGTCACGCATGGGAACCATGGATTCCATGCGGGTGTGATTGAACGCCGAGGTTGCTGATTTGAAGGCTCGTGGGACATCGCTACCAAGAGCGAGATCCTGGGGGGAGACTGCTTTCTTTTTGGGCATGCGAATGGATGCTCCGTTGGGAGGCGTGTGTGTTTGAGGCATGGACCGCTATCCAGTGGGATGTTAATCTGCTGCGGCTGTACCCGCTTTGCGGTCAACCATGCCAAAAGATCCAAATGAGGGGAGGTTTCCGTCCGCGTCAAGTTCCGGGGTGCGGGGATCTGCCAGGATTTCGAGGTCTGACCGTTTGCGGACGGCGTCCAGGTAAGCGGTGGAGGCTTCGACTTCGCCCAGGTCCAGGGTATTTTTGATCCAGAGTACCCGGGCGGCTTCGGGTTCGATGAGGCCAATGGATTCCAGGGCCACTTGCAGGATTTGTTTGTCTGTGGAAAAGTGAATGGGAATGGCCGCTGCGGAGACGTGCTGGCCGGTGATGGCGTTGATGTAGGTGGTGTTGAGGTCAATTTGATCTACGAGCCGGTCTGTGGTAAATTCTGCGAATCCGATGCCCACGGCGTTGCCGTGTGTTTTTTCGGTGAGGTCACGGACGAAGATGCGTAAGACGCGCGGTTTTTCATCGCCAATGGCGGTGCGGTCGTTGCGTTTGCGGCCAATGACGTTGGTGTCCATTCCGGAGCCGCTGATGTCTTTGCCCATTTCGTCGATAATGAGCAGGTCCACTTCGTCGAAGGGGAGTTTGGGGCACCAGGCTTTGGATTTGGCCTGGAGTTCTTTTTCAACGGTTTCAAAGTCTGGGGCGGGTATGGCGGTGATTTGTGCGGTTTCGTCATAGCCGTTTTCGAGGAGGGCCACGCCGAAGGCAATGGGCATTTTTTCGCGTACCATTTTGCCTACGATGCGAACAATTTTGTCGAAGGAATGGTGAATGATGGCGCGGTGGTAGATTTTTGCGCCTTCGTGTTTGCCCAGGCCAATGAGCATCATTTTCATGAGGCCGCTTTCAATTTCGCCTACGAAGCCGGTGTGGGGCTTGACGCGGTTGACGACGACGACGTGGTCTGCTTCGGACGCGTTTTTGTCGAAGTAAACAGGCATGCCGAAGTCTGTGGTGCCGATCTGGACGACTTCCATGGAGGATCGAATGGGGACGCCCATGGTTTTTTCGGTGATGTCGTATCCGGCCAGGACCCCGGCCTGCCCTTCGGCGGTGCCGCCGCCGTGGCTGCCCATGGCGGGTACGATGTAGGGCTTGGCACCGATGGCGATCATTTCTTCTACAATGGTTTTGATGACGGTGGCCAGGTTGGCAATGCCCCGGCTACCTGCGGTAATGGCCACGGTTTGCCCGGCTTTGATGGTTTGCCCGGGGTTGAGTTTGCGGATTTCGTACGGTTTCTGGAATGTTGTCTATGCGGGGTGCGTCGAATTGCTGGCGGATGCGGAACATTTGTGGAAGGCGCATGCGGGTCTCCAAAATATACGTATGGGTTTACATGGATTCTTCGAAGAGGCGGACAATATCCTCCAGGGTCGTTTTTCGGGGGTTGATATGGACGTTGCCGCTTTTCATGGCGTCTTCGGCGAGGATGGGAATGCCTTCGGGTTTTGCGCCTACGTCGGAGAGTTTATCTGGAATGCCCACGTCGGTTGAGAGGCACTGTACGGCTTCTATTGCGAGGTCTGCTGCGTCTATGGGTGACAGTCCGACGATGTCTTCACCCATTGCTTCGGCGATGCGGCCAAAGGCTTCGGGGCAGGCGATTCGGTTGAAGTTCATGACGCGGGGAAGCAAGATGGCATTGGCTACGCCGTGGGGTACGCCGTAGTGGCCGCCTACGGTGTGGGACATGGCGTGTACGTTGCCGAGACGAGTTTGTGAGAAGGCCAGGCCTGCGAGGGTGCTGGCGATGAGCATTTGCAGGGTGGCTTCGTGGTTGTGGTCGCTGGAGGCGGCCTGACGGAGGTATTGTGAGATGAGCCGGATGGCATGAAGGGCTAGGCCTTCCGCGATGGGATTGGAGGTGAGCGCTACGCAGGATTCGATGGCGTGGGTGAGCGCGTCCATTCCGGTGGCTGCCGCAATGGGCATAGGGAGAGCGACTGCCATGTCCGAGTCCAGGATGCCAATGTGAGGGATGATTTCCGGGCTTCCGATAGAGGCTTTGAAGTGGTTGTTGTCTGTGACCACGGCAAAGGGCGTGACTTCGCTGGCGGTGCCGTAGGTGGTGGGGACGCAGAGGAGGAACGGTACGTGGGTTTTGACTTTGTTCAGGCCGAAGTAGTCTTCGATTTTTCCGCCGTTGGAAGCCAGGACGCCTGCGGCTTTGGCGGTGTCCATGGAACTGCCGCCCCCTACGGCGAGGAACCAGTCGCAGTGTTCACTTTGGTAGCGATCGAAGCAGGCCTGGACAACAGGGATGGATGGGTTTTCTTTCACTCCATCGTAGATGGCATAGGACAGTCCGGCTGTATCCAGAATGGCGGTGATTTTTTCTACGAGACCGGCTTTCATGAGGCCTTTGTCTGTGACGAGCAGGGCTTTTTTTTCGGGGCGGCTGGAAAGGGTTTCCGGGATGCTGGAAATGGTGCCGCGTCCTGCGATGAGGCGGGCCGGAGCAAAAAAGCTGAAGGGGTCCTGGGTGGCCACAGGGGAACTCCTTGAGGGGTGTTGAGAAGAGGGATTGGAGAACGGGTATAATGTAGGGATTTTGCTGTGGTTGCACAAGTCTCGTCAGGACCTAACCCCCCGGCCCCCTTCCCTGCCA
>JAQCGA010000510.1 GCA_027619145.1 bacterium
GGCCCGGTGGCGGTCCAGGTCGCAGACGGCAGCCAGTTCGAGTTTGTCCGGGTGGTCGGCGGCGTATTTCGACAGGGCCGGGGCGTGGTTGAGCCGACAGTGGCTGCCGGCTCCGATGAGGGCGAGTCGGATCATATGGATTCCTTTGGATTCCTTTCGCCAGCAGGAGCTGGCTCTTACCCGGATTCCTACACGCCACCCTTACGTAGGAGCCGCCTCCTGGCGGCGAATGCTTTTGGGTGACAAATATTCATCAGTTCAAAGGTTTGACATTGGCCCATTCGGGCAACAACCGGGCTGCGTTGTTCCAGAGGATGTCTTTTTTGACCTGTTCGGGCAGGTTGGTGCCCAGGGTTTTGCCCAGGCATTGTCCCTGGAGGCGTACGGGCAGGTCCGAGCCGAAGACGACGCGATTGCCACCCAGGGCGTTTACCGCAGTTTCAACGAGGCCGGTTTCGGGGTCGCCGCCGCCGGTGTCTACCGTGATATTGGGGCAATCTTTGACGTGTTCAACCCCACGTAGGCCGCAGCCATTGAGATGGGCCATGATAATTTTGGCTTTGGGGTGACGCCGGGCAAGGTGGGCTACGTCCTGCGGGAAGGGCTCGCCGGGCAAATTGCCGGTGGTTTTGTCCCAGGCATGTTGGAGGACGGGGACACCCAGTTCGACAGATCGTTGTAGAATGGGGTCCAGGCCCGGGTCTGTGGCGCGGCGAGCGACCCAGAGTTTGATGCCGCACATGCGTTCGCCTTCGATGCAGCGGTTGATTTCTTCTACGGATTCTTCGGGGAAGGCCGGGCTGACGTAGCAGAAGGGCAAGAATTTGTCCGGGGCCAGGTCGCGCATTTTCAGATTATAGTCATTGCCGTCCCGGCAGTGGTGCATTTCGGGTTCGTAGAGCTGGCTGTTTCCGCCCGAGGCGGGGTGAAGCAGGAAGATGCACATTTTTTCTACGCCGGCGCGTTTGGCGGCTTCCAGGGTGATGCGAGCGTCTTCTTCTATGGAAGAGGTACGACGCGGGCCCAGAGGGTGTACGTGTATGTCCAGAGCCGGGCAGGGCGGCGTGAGTTTTTTTCGGAGTTCGGAAAGGGTCATGTCGGCTCCTTTTACGCGTTGAAGAGGCGTTCGGCGTTGTTGCCCAGGATGGCTTCCGCGTCTTCGTCTGAGAGATCTGTGACCACGCGTGAGAGTGCGGAATATGGAATGAAGAGGGGGGCGTGTGAGCCGAAGAGGAGTTTGTCTTTGAGGCCGTCTTCTACCAGCACTTTGATGGCGTCCAGGCCGTCTGCCTGGGAGACGTCTGCATAGAGGTTGGAGAGGGAGAGGAGTTTGTCTTTCAGGTTGCGGATTTCGCCGGTACGGGGGCCACCGATGATGAAACTGAGATCCGGGTGACGTTCAGCGGCTTCGGCGATTTTTGCGGCAGGCACGTCCGGGACCTGTCCCAGAGGATGCTGACGTCGGGGGTCTTCCAGGCGGGTTTGGACGATGACGGCCAGGCCGGCTTTTGCAATGGTTTGGAGGAAATCTCCCACGTCTTCCAGGTTGTACTGGGAGTAAGCAGGTAGCAGACGGATCATTTGTATGCGCAGTTCTTTGGAGGCCCGAGTGAGTTCATCTTGCCAGGTTGCTACGGTGGGGTCCAGGACAGGTACGGGATACACGTTGCTGTACGCACCGGCAGACCGGTAGAGTGCGCCGTTGAACCGGTGCGGGTTGCGGCACCAGGCGGCTTCCAGAGGAGAAATATAGATGAGGTCTACCCCGTATTCCTGCAGGGTATTGCGGACGGTGTTGAGGGCTCCGTCCACAGGATGGGTGGGCCAGGAGCCGGTGAAGGCGTTGATGTCGATGATCATGAAACTCTCCTTGAGGATAGGCTGCTTATGGGGGACGTCCAGAAATACCTTCCTGGTGTAACAGGCTGTTAGAAGGAGAAGAAATTGGGCAATTGACAATTATCAATTATCAATTGTCAATTGGTAAAAATGAAGAACCTGTTCCGAGGTGCATTTTTATAGGGTTTTGACGTTGGCCCACTTGGGCAGAAGGCCAGCGGTGTTGTTCCAGAGGATGTCTTTTTGTACGTTGTCCGGCAGGTCAATGCCCAGGGTTTTTCCAAGTTGGACGCCGAAATGGCGGATGGGTGCATCGGAGCCGAAGACGACGCGGTCTGGGCCCAGGGTGACGACGGCGGCTTCGGTGATGCCAGCGTCCGGGTCCCCGCCAGAGGTGTCGATGTAGATGTTGGGACATTCGGCCACGTCTTCGATGCCGCGCAGGCCGCAGCCGTTCATGTGGGCCATGATGATTTTTGCTTTTGGGTGACGGCGGGCAAGGTCTGCTACATCTGCGGGGAAGGACTCGCCTACCAGGTTGCCGGTGGTTTTGATCCAGGCGTGTTGGAGGACGGGGACGCCCAGTTCCACAGCGCGTTTGAAGATGGGGTCCAGGCCGGGGTCTGTGGCGCGGCGGGCGACCCAGAGTTTGATGCCGCACATGCGTTCGTCTTCTACGCAGCGGTTGATTTCGGCTACGGATTCTTCCGGGTACATTGGGTTGACGTAGCAGAAGGGCAGGAAGACATCGGGTGCAATGTCGCGCATGGCCAGGGCGTAGTCGTTGGCTTCTTTGAGCTGTTCAACAGAAGGTTCGCGCGGGCAGGTGGTGTGGAGCGAGAAGAGGCACATTTTTTCTACGCCGGAACGCCTGGCGGATTCTATCAGGAAGCGTGCATCTTCTTTGGCGTCTGACACTTTGTAGAGGCCAAAACAGTCCAGCGGGTGGACGTGTACGTCCAGGGCGGGCCATTCGGGTTTGAGGAGGGTTCGGAGATGCGTTGTGTTCATGGATAAAGTTAGCTCCTGGATCGATGTTGATCCCTTGACGTGAGATAAAAATATGGCTATGTTCGGAATGAAGGCCGTGTTGATTTCTTGAAATAGGAGGCTACCAATGGCTGCACCGGAAACATTGAAGAAGCCTGTTACCCGCGGCTGGGTCGTCCGTATGGGCGATATCGGGCGGTGCGAACTGGTGGAAGGGGAGATAATCCATATGAGTCCGGCCGGAGGAAGACACGGAGAACTCGCAAACCGAATGGCGACGTTGCTGAGTAATTATGTTTGGTCTAAAAAGCTGGGCAAAGTATACGCCGCCGAGACTGGATTTTATGTCCGCCGAAATCCCGATACAGTACGTGCGCCCGATGCGATGTTCGTTTCAAATGAGCGTGTTGCACAGATCGGGAATCCTGTGAAGTACCTGGAGGTATCGCCGGATCTGGCGGTGGAGGTGCTATCGAGGATACGTGGTCCGCAGTTGAGATGAAGGTTGAAGAGTTTCTGGAAGCCGGTGTCCGGTTGGTTTGGGTTGTGGATCCGGAACGCCAGGTTATTGTGACCTATAACCCTTCGGGTGAACGAAGCACGCTTTCGGGAGATGATCGATTGACGGGTGAAGATGTGCTACCGGGTTTTTTCGTGTCGGTTTCATTGGTTTTTGGATAGGTCTGGTACTGTTTTGTCTGTGTGTAGCCTCGGTTGTTTCAATACCGGGGTTTTGTTTTGATGGACGAGGTGCACAGTCCGGGGTCTGTCTTTCGCTTTTCCATATTTCCCTTGCCCGGGTTCTTTCTCTCATATATAATTAACTTCTCATGAAAAACCAGGAGATTATCAACCGGCTTCGGTCTGAAGTTCAGAAGCGTTACGGTGTCCCAGGGAGCCCGAATTCTGTGAAAGCACTGATTCTTGCGGCAGGGTATGC
>JAQCGA010000006.1 GCA_027619145.1 bacterium
TCGCGCGCCAAACCTCTTCGTCCTACAAAAAAGGCCGTTAGCCCTCCTCTGACCAGGAAAGCGGGCTAACGGCGCGTTAGGCAGCATGAAGGGATGTTGCAATCCTTCCACACATCTGCTGAAAAAATTAATAAAAATTTATATAATGTCAAGATTTTTCATGTTACGCTCTCAGTAAAAATGGTACCGCCACCTTGCCCATGGTGAACAAAAACCACCAATCCACACCGGTATGGAACCCTGGGCGATAGGTGAAGACAATCCGTGTAGCGGTTTCGTCATCCCGGCCTCCCTTCATCCTTCCTCCACTGAGCGATTCCGCTCATGATGAGCGATTCCGCTCATCATGTTTTTTCCTGGCTTTTTCGTATTCGAAAATAATTTCATATTTTTCAGCATTTTAGTGGAATCCTAGTTCACTGGCAGGATGTTTGCAAGAGGCAGGTTATCACAGCCGACCCGTATTGAGTTGCAGACTGTGCGGAGGGCCGGCCAACCTGTTTTTGAAGACACGATCCATGAATACCCTGCTTGTAGACGACAACGATGCCAGCACCGTACCCTGAGCCGATTGCTTGCCCAGCGCGGGCACAGCATCCGTGCCGTGCCGGACGGCCTGAAGGCGCTGCTCTACTTAGGAGAAAGAATCCATGAAATCCAAGCGGAATTCAAAATGGCCAAAATCCAGTAAACGAGGCTCATAATGACTCGACACCTCCCGTTTATCGGCAAACTCTTCCACGTGCTTGTGATTGGGTTTTGCACCTTCGGACTGCACCACACGGCCAACGCCTTCGAAGGGGATATTATCACGCTCGTGAGAGGGCTCTCAAATCCGGTGGATGTATTTGTAGCCGGTAACCCGGAGAACCAGCTTTATGTTGCAGATCAATTAGCCGGCACAATCATTCGATATACATTGACATTTGGCAGAACGGAGGCCAGTTCCGGGGTTGTGGTGGCAGGCGTAGACCCCCCAGGCTCAATTGAGGCGCCACCAGGAGACAGCGGCCCGGCAACGGAGGTACGGCTGGAGGCCCCCCAGTCCATTGCGGTAGACGCCCTTGGAAACCTCTACCTCACGGAAGGCGGACGTCTGCGCAAAGTTTCAGCCGTTGACGGAAAAATTGAAACGGTCTCAGCAGGCCTGGTAAATCCGCAAGGGGTTTTTGTGCGTGAGGGAAACCTGTACGTGGCGGACCTGGCAGGTAATCAGGTTGTACAAATCAATACAGCCACCCTGTCCGTTGTAAAAAGCATTCCTGTGGACGCTCCTGTGGATGTTTACGTGAATGCGGTGAACACCCTCTACATTGCCCATCAAGGTGGGCTCTCCCGGCGCCTGGACCGCGCAGACTCGGTGGAATTCGTGACCGATCGGATAGGAGGTGCAGGTTTTGCGGCAGGCACGCGGGGTGAATTCTACTTGCCTAGAGGAAGACAGATCCTCAAACGTCTCGAAGGCCGCCCGTTTATCGAAGCGATCTATGCGGGTGACGGTCTGGTTGGTTATTCAGGAGACAAAGGCCCGGCAACCCGGGCAAAGCTGGGAAACGTCCGTTCCGTATTCCTGGATTCCCACGAAAACCTGTATATCGCCGAGCAGGGCGACGGCGAGGGCCGGATACGCAAGGTAGAATCTCTTGAACTCGTCCTGGGCACCCCGGGCGACCAGCGGATCTCCCTGGTGGCGCCCCAGAGGCTCTTTGAACTGGGTTCCGGCGACCGGGTCTCGCTGGAACTGTTTGCCCACGGTTTGGCCCACGTCGGTGAAATCGAGCTCTATCTGGACTTTGTACCCTCCGATGTGTTGAGCATGGGGTTATCGAAGCGAGCAGAGAACGGTGACCTGGAGTTCTACACTGCGCCGCCCCGCTTTTTCATTACGCTCGGCGGCATGACCGAGGTCTGGAGACAAAATCCCAATAATCCAAATTTTGCCAATGTGGGTGGAGGGGTTGGAGAGGTGAATTATACCGTACGCGCCACCACGGAAAGCCTGGTTAGCGGAGACTCCAACCTCGGCAAAGCATTCATTGACGTTACCGATAAGTTCAACGCCCTCACCCAGGCGCTGGTGGTTGTCAGAGAGATTCGCATCAATGGGTTTCCCGTGCACCCGGAGGAGTTCGATCCGGGATATCCGCTTATTCTGGAACTGAAAGGCTCTGCCTTCCCGAACGTAGGCAGCATTGCGGTTTCCTCGGCAAAGATCCTGGCGTCCAACACCGCCTGGCCCAGCGATGAAGTGCCCATTCTTCGCCTGCGAGCCACTGCAGGCAGTGGAGAGAAAGACGGCGGCTCGATCGACCCGTCCGTGAATGGGATCCGATTAACGCTCCTCGACCCTGAAACCGGCGCAGGGTTCGCGCCGGAAGATTTTTTCCCCCAGAATGCACTTAAGCTGTACCGAAGCACGGATTCTGAATTCGACGAAAACGACACGGAAATCGGCTCGAGTGTCCTGGACACGCTTGCCTTCGGCATTCCGGTCGTGATCCCCGCTCGCCGGGCGGATCTGCCAAAGAACGCCTCGCCCTACTACATTGTCACAGCCCGATTGATGCATACGGTGGAACACGGACGCGCGTTTACGGTGGGATTCGACAGCGAACTGATCACCAGCGTTGGAAACATCAGCGCGGGCACAGCCATTGGTGAGGACCGGACGATTCGCACCTGGCAGTGGGGGGATACAAATGCCGATGGGATGGTCGGTCTGGTAGATGCCATTCTCGTGCTTCGCTGGATTGTGGGTCTGGATGACCCCCCTGACATCAGGTATCGAATCATCGCAGACGCAAACTCGAACGGACTGGATGTGGGAGACGCCATCCGGATTCTCCGTTTTGCCTTTGGAGACCTCATTTCCCTCCGGGCGGACAAACGGGTACAGCCCTGGCAGCCCGAAGCAAAGCTGCTCCGGTCAAGCCTTGTGCCCCTGGAGAACAGTGGCTATTCGTTGGAGGTCGATATTGCGCCCGCTGAAGGCGCCGTCGGCGGAGACCTCTACCTCACCTACGACCCGTCGGTCGGACAGGTGAACACATTCCACATAGAAGGTTTATCTGCACAGGCAATCTACGCGGCCAATACGGAAACACCGGGCCGGGTACATATTGCCTTTACAGACCCGCACGGATTATCCGCCCAGAGCGCACTCAGCTTGCGCCTGCAACTGGCAAACGGGACCTCGTCCGAAATAACCCGGGTGGACCTCACCGGCCGCTTCTACGACGCGTCCGGCCCGCTCGGCCCGGAGGAAATCCGCCTGTCACATCCCATAGAGCCGCCGCTACCCTCTGAATACAACCTGCTACAAAATCAGCCCAACCCTTTCAACCCGTCCACCACCATCGGCTACGAACTCCCCGAAGCCGGCCACATGATTTTGCGTGTGTACACCGCAACAGGACAGCTTGTCCGCACCCTGATGAACAGCCATGTCCAGGCTGGCCGCCACGAAGTCCAGTGGGATGGTCTGGACAATTCCGGCCGCCGCATCGGCTCGGGTATTTACATCTATCGTCTGGTTGTGGACGGTGGCAAATTTGCAGCCACCCGGAGAATGATCCACCTCAAGTAATCAAGGGGCCTGACGCACATGAATCCAAAAGCCAAACACATCGCCATCTGTCTGAGCCTGTTCCTGGTTATAGCCGGCTCAATACCCGGTCACGCCCGCGAAGCCCATATTACCAGCGCAACGGCCGCCCCGGGGGACAGCAATATTGCCGTTTCTCTGGTGGTTGAAGATGCCTCCGGAATTGCCGGAGGCGAACTGTCTTTCAGTTTCTCACCAGACGTGCTCAGCCTCCCATCGTCCGACCGGGTCATCAAAACCAGCCTGACCGCAGATTTCCAGCTTGTCGTTAATATCGTGAGTCCTGGAAAAGTCCGAATCGCCCTGGCCGGCAACGCGGCCATCCCCTCCGGAGGTGGCGCCCTGTTGACGGTTCTGTTCGATGTGAAACCCGACCAGCCAAACCGAACAGCCAGTATCCAGGGCACCGGCGCTTTCTGGGACATCGAGGGAGAACGGTTCGACATCCCGAAGCAGTTCGGAAAAGGCACCTTCACAGTAGAATCGCCAACCTCCGGACAACCGGACACCGTTTTGTGGATGAGCGCCACGCCGGATGGAGTCCTTTCCAGCGGTAGCCCTGCGACGATACGCGTGCAGATCATGGATCTGAACGGCAACCTGCAAAGCGGCGATCATACGACGGTTGTCAGCTTCACCATCACATCCGGGCAGGGCAGCCTTTCCGCATCCGAAGCAACGGCCTCCGGCGGGGTGGCTACAGTAACCCTCACCAGCAACCAGCCCGGCAGTGTGACTGTTCGGGCCGCCACTAACGGAGGGCAGACCCGTTCTCTGACCGTTGTTTTTCAGGACACCGCCCCGAGCAACGATCTCCTTATAGCAAAAACCCAGAAAGAAACCTACGCGACCAACGAAGAAATCATCGTGGAATTCTCCGGCCTTCCTGGCAACCCTCAGGACTGGATCGCGTTAGCCCCGGTTTCTGCAAACGCCAATTCGTACGGAGATTGGTTCTATACCGAAGGCGCAAAAGAAGGCGCCCACACCTTTAAAGGTCTGCAACCCGGAGAATACGAAGTCCGTATCTATCTTAACAATACATACAACATTGAAGCCCAATATGCCTTTACCGTACTGGAGGATACAGGAGACGATACCACAGACGAAACACCGGGCGACGACACCACGGACGAAACACCGGGTGACGATACCACAGACGGAACACCCGGTAACGGCACCATAATCGAATCAGGTTTGATTGCAGGCAGCGGTGTCAAGGGGTATGCCGGCGACGGTGGACCGGCAACGGACGCACAATTGGATTATCCGGCGGCGATTGCGATTGATGCCGGTGGCAATGTGTACATTGCTGAGTTAGGCAATAAACGGGTTCGTAAAATCGACACCTCGGGCAGGATCACAACCGTGGCGGGCAATGGGGAATTCTTGCCCAATCCGAACGGTGGCCCTGCGACTGAGGCAACGATAAGCTCACCTGCTGGCTTGGCTGTGGATAACAATGGGAATCTCTATATTGCATTGACAAATCTGGGTCAAATCGCAAAGGTCGAGTCCCAAACAGGAAATATGAGTGTGATTGCAGGCAAAGGCTTCCTGCAGTTTTCCGGCGATGGCGGTCCGGCTTCAGAGGCCGGTCTGTCCAACCCATACGGTCTCGCATTGGATAACCGGAACAACCTCTATTTTGCTGAAAGACATAACAACCGTATCCGGAAGATTGACCTGAGTACGGGCATTATCAGCGCTGTTGCGGGAAGCGGAGAACCCGGTACCGGTGGGTTTTCCGGCGACGGCGGCCAGGCCACGGAAGCACAACTGAATCAGCCGGTAGATGTGGCTGTGGACGCTGCGGGCAATGTGTATATAGCCGACTGGTCAAACGGACGCATCCGCAGAGTTGATCCGGCAGGTGTCATCGCCACCGTTGCCGGTGGCGGCACGAAGCACCCCCAAAATGGGCTAACTGCTACGGATATAAACCTTGGCGGTCCACAATATGTGGTTATCGATGCATCGGGCAATCTCTATGTACCGTGGCAGGCTGCGATCCTTCGTGTCGATCCATCCGGTACCGTGACGATTGTCGCCGGCGCGTCCGGTCAAAATGACGACTTTAAAAGTGTGTCGGCACTGGGAATGGACAGGGAGGACAACCTTTATGCCTCGGATTCCTCCTATCATATTGTTAAGAAATTTTCGGCTGCCGAACTTGCCGCTATCACGCCGGACGGCGGTTCTACCGATGGCACGGGAGGGCAGCCGGGCGATGACCAGACCGACGACGGGTCCGGCACAGGTGATCAGGGAGGTGGCACGGGAGGACAGCCGGATGATGGAGGAACAACATCTCCGAGCACTCCACTGCCGGGTATTGGTGCAGCAGCCCCGGGCAGCTTTTTCAAATCGGACGGAGAAGCAAGGAAGCCGTTGATTGGCATAATCGAACAAATTGCAGGAACCGGCGAACAGGGCTATTCGGGAGATGGTAGCCCGGCAACCGGGGCGATGCTAAACCAACCGTACGGTGTGGCTGTGGATTCGGCAGGAAATGTGTATGTGGTGGATTTATCAAATAAGCGTGTACGCATGATTGACACACAGGGCGTGATCACGACCGTAGCGGGCAATGGCGAGTATTCGCCAGCAGCCACCGGGCAGGCCGCGACCAAAGCAGGGCTACATAATCCCAGCGGCATTGCATTGGACACCAATGGCGATCTTTACATTTCAGTGGTCCCCGGCTCTCAGGGGCAAATCTTAAAGATTGATGCGGCAACCGGTGCAATAGGTCCGGTAGCAGAAACACCAGCCGGAGAGGCATCTTTTGGTCCAAATGGTCTGGCTCTGGACGGCGAGGGGGGTCTGTATGTTGCAGACCGGAACAGCCACCTGGTTCGTAAAGTAGATCTCGGCACCGGCACAATGATCACCGTGGCTGGGAAAGCCGGGGGTGCGGGTGGATACGCCGGTGACGGTGGACCGGCCACCGATGCATTGTTGAATTGGCCGAAAGATGTGGCGCTGGATGCGGACGGCAATCTCTATATCGCCGATAGCTCGAATCAGCGTATTCGAAAGGTGGACACGGATGGAATCATCACAACCGTTGCCGGCGGGGGCACAAAAGGTTTAGGTGATTCGAAAACGCATCCACCCTATGTGGCAACCGACCATCGTGCAAATGCTACCAGTGTGGTGGTAGACTCCCGGGGCATTGTGTATACGGAAGCTTCTGACGCCTTTGGAATCCTTGCCATTTTCCCCAATGGAAAGATGGCGCTACTGGACCTGGGCGCTACTCCCTCCAATCTTGATATCGGGCCCGACGGCGCCCTGTATGCAGCAATGGACAACCGAGTCCTTAGAATCACCCCGCCCGCCCTGGCTTTCCAGTTGAAAACATCATCTCTTGCCATCAAGAGTGATGGTGTTTCCTCCACGACACTGCGTGCGGAACTGGTGGATGCCAATACAGAAAACCCGGTAAACGACAGTTCGATCCGTGTGCAATTCGAGATTGTGGAAGGTATGGGCACTTTGTCTGCCTCAGATGTTGCCGTTGATAACGGCGTTGCGGCGGTCACACTCACAAGCAACACGCCTGGCATGCTGACAGTACAGGCTGGCGGAAACGGCCTGGATACACAAACGGTACAGATTGCCGTGGTTGAACGATTTCACATGGAGCCGGGGAATGGACCGCTGGGGACTGTGGTCGATCGCGCCGCAGCATCATTAGACCCCAATGTGTCACTCCTCATAGGCGGCGGCGTGGGAGACGGCGGTTCGGCGCTGGATGCCTATTTGAACCGTCCATCGGACCTTTTTTACGATCGGTTGAATAACCTCTATATCGCAGATGAATTGAATCACCGGGTGCGCCGGGTGGATGCAAACACCGGTGAGATCACCACCGTGGCGGGCAGGGGTACCCCCGGATATTCAGGTGATGGCGGCGCGGCCACCGAAGCCCATCTCAACCGTCCCTCAGGAATCTTTATCGACGGCTCCGGAAATCTCTACATTGCCGATAAGGCGAACAACCGGGTGCGCATGGTCGATGCGCTGGGCGTCATCACCACGGTTGCAGGCGACGGCGCCCAGCGTGTTCATGGCATAGGGGCCTACCTGGAAGTGGGAATGAGCAACGCAGATGACGAACTTGGGCGTGACTATCTGGGGCCATTTGAAGAATTCAGGGGCATCTTCTTTGAAACCGCCGATCACATCCCTGCGACAAGAGCGCATTTAAACGGCCCCAGCGACATATTTGTAGATGCGGCGGGCAACCTTTTTATTGCCGATACGAACAACAGGCGTGTGCGCCGGGTGGATGCCGCAACAGGCATCATCACAACCGTTGCCGGTGGGGGGAAAACTGCGGACGGGCCAACAGCGACGGATCTTTTTCTCGGAATGATCATGGATGTTTTTGTGGATCGTTCGGGTGATCTGTATGTGGCGGAATTCTCGAAGATCCGCAAGGTGGATTTGGAGACAGGCGTCCATTCAGTGGTTGCGAACATTCCGCTGGGAATTGCCAGGATGACACTTGATGAATCAGGCAACATCTACGTGTCGCGGTTAATTGACATTTCAAAATGGGATGCTGAAACCGACTCGGTGATGTCGGTTGCCGGCGGCGGTTATGTATTGCGCGGCGTTTTGGCCGGTGGAGGGGTCTGGGTGGATCGCAATGGATCGATCATATCTGCAGAGGAGAACCGTATTCAGCGTACCGATGCAGATCATACGATAACTCGCATCGCCGGAAAAGCCGTGCCGGAAACCTTTACCTCTGAGACACCCATACAGCCCCGACGTCTGTTATTGGCAAAAGATGGGACGCTTTATATTGCCGACCAGCAGCACAACTGTGTGCTGAAAAGAGACACCCATGGTGCAATCACGGTTCTGCTGGGCGGCGGCGACGAACATCCCGAAAAGCCATCGCTCTTTACGTTGCCGACCAGCTTGAACATCGGACAGCCTACCGGACTGGCGTTTGATGCATCCGGACGACTCCTGGTTGCGACAACGACCTATCTCTTCCGACAGGGCGGTTTTACAGGCTTTGAAAGGATCGCAGGCAAGGTTCTCGGGGTTGGCGTGAATCCCAATGAGGGCGATCAGGCGCTCGATGTCTTCCTCAACAGCATCGCCGATGTGGCGTCCGACAGCCGGGGCAATGTGTTCTTTTTTGAGGGCAACACGTACACGGTCTGGAAACTGGACCCTTCGGGCGTGATTACAAAATTCGCAGGAAACGGAGCCTATAAATCCAATCTGGACGGCGCTGAAATCGGCGATGGCGGCCAGGCTACGGATGCCTCCCTGTCCAATGTGAGCAGTCTGTTTGTGGACGCTCAGGACCGGCTCTATATTGGCGATTCAAACAACCGGCGGGTGCGGCGTGTGGATGCGTCCGGCGAAATCACGACGGTTGTGGGAAGCAGCAGCACTTTCAGTGCTATCGGCGATGGATGGAAAGCCACTGAAGCAAGATTGAGCAACCCCACCGACGCAACCATCGGTGAGGACGGCAGCCTGTATATTGCGGATTCCGGAAACTTCAGCATCCGGAAAGTAGACCCGGAGGGCATCATCCAAACTCTGGCAGGTCCGCCGCCGGCCCTGACTGAATCATCCAGAAGTGTCGGAAGCGATCCTTTTTATAGCCTGGCGGGCTTCAGTGATATCGTGGTCGAGCTGTCGGACATACAGGCGATCCAGCAAGACGCCCCCGGCACACTATGGGTTGCCGATGGCAATCGTATCCTTCAACTCACCGTGCCGTCGCGGCGCATTGTGCTTCAATTTGACCGGAATATCATCTCGACAAAAGAACAGGAGACGGCTACGCTTGAAGCACGAATTTTAAAAGCAGATGGCAGCCTGGATACGGACGACAGTGTATCGGAACTCAGCGTGTACATCATACAGGGCGCAGGAACACTTGCCCAGACACGGCTGTCTGTGAATAACGGCGTTGCGAGAACCGAACTGCGCAGCAATACCCCCGGGGTTATGGCCGTGCAGGCCTATGGGGCGGGTCTGAAATCAGGCGCTGCACAGATTCAGGTTCGAGGTGAGGCCTTCTTTATCTATCCACCGATTTTGCATCTCACGGAAGGCGAGACCGCTACGTTAGAGATTCGGGACAAAAGCGGAAACCAGGTTACTGGAGACGTCTCTTACTTTTACGACTTGTTGAATTCAAGTGGCCGCTTCATCAAAAAAGAACTGCCTCTCATATCCATTGCTCCAGATGGAAAAGTAACGGCGTTAAGAACCGAATTTTTCGGACCTCCTGATAAACGGAATGGCGAATTTTTCTATGCTGCAATTAACGGTCAGAGCGCAGCGAATGCCGTAAACGTTCGTGTTTTGTCTGCCGATTATGGCATCGGTCCTATGGTTGGGGAAATGGGTGAACACACGGCACTTTACTATCCGGAAAGCATCAACGGCGAGAACATTGCCGAAGATATGGCTCGCTTTGAGGTTCTGAAGGTGAACGAATATGCCTATCAGATTGCAAAAAACATGACGGGCAAAGAGCCGAATGGGGGCGAGAGACTTGAATTTAGTCCATCTCTGGGCGAAGCCGGAATAGGTGAAGCGCGGCCTGAAGATCGGTTGGCCGGTGTTTTTGGGGGTAGAGCAACCCTGGGTGTCTGGGTTGGGCAAAACGTGCGATCACAAACAGGTTCCTTCCTGCTTTCATCGGAACTGGGGCCGGAGTGGTCCACGTATTATCACGAACTGGGACATTTTGTAACGGTGGGACCCCTCACCTTTCGGACCTTACCGGCCGGCCCGTTTGGCGAAGTATTCGCAAATATCCTGGGTCTTGAAGTCCTTTATCACTTATCGGCAGACCCCGAAAAATACCCACTTGGCCCGGAGGCAAAAGCATCCGTGGATGGTAACCTTTCACGCCACCCCGAAGGCTTCAAGAGTTCGTTTCAGACCTGGCTGGACAACGGCGCAGATTTTGAACAGGTCCGCGGCATCAATATTACGGCCGAATCCGATCACGACAGCCTGTCAGCATTGCCGGGAGATATAGACATTCTGACCGGTATGTATATGACACTCCGGGAGGAAAGCGGCGCGTCATTCGGCGATCGGTTCTTTGACGTGTTCAGAGATGAAAACTTCCACCATTTCCTGGATGTATCCGACCGTGTTGGCGCCAACCAATTTTGGGGTACGTCACGCGCATTAACCGGTGGGCATACCTTCTGGGCGGCGATTCTGAGCGCCGCAGCCGGGCAGGATCTCTCGGCACGGTTCCGGGACACCTACCACTATCCCATCATCCAGGATCTTTTTGACCAGACCTATGTAACGGCGATGAACATGCTGGACGGCCCGGGCGCCGGACAGACAGGCGAGCCGCAGCCTCCCTCACCGGACTTCGACGGCGACGGCGAAGTCGGCTTCCGAGACTTTGTCCTCTTCGCCCAACGCTTCGGAACAAGAGAAGGTCAGGAGAATTTTGACGCCAAATTCGATCTGGATGCCAGCGGGGATGTGGGGTTTCGGGACTTTGTGATGTTTGCGCAGAGCTTCGGCAAGCCGGTTGGGAAGCGCGCGCTTTCCAAACGTGTCTCCGGACCGGGGATTAACCAAAAAGCGGTTCTCGTGTTCTCGCCCCGCTCAGGAGAGGCTGCCGGACCGGTTGAGGTGATTGTGAGTCTGTCCGATGTCACACAGGTCCAGGGTTATTACCTCCAGCTGAACTATGACGACTCTGCCCTTGAATTGGTGAGCGCATCCACGAGCGGAAAAGCTTCACTGTTTGCCGACCATCTGCTGGACACCAATCCGGAGGACAACAAAGACCATCCCGTACCTGTCGCCCTCCAGACAGAAGTGAAACCGGGTGAACTTCTTCTGGCGGACCACATGAAAGCGGGAAGTGAGGTTGCCGAAGCAGGCGATCTTCTCCGTCTTACCTTCAGGATACTGGACGAAACGGTCCCCGGCTGGGTGGAACTCAGCAACATCCTGGTCTCCGATCCCACCGGGCGCATCAACGAACTGATGGGTATACGCACAGACCTCCGTGCTCTTCCTCTGGACTATGCTCTCGCACAGAACTACCCCAACCCATTCAACCCGGAAACAGCGATTCCCTACCAGCTTCCGGAGTCCGGGAAGGTCTCTCTGGTGATCTACAATACGCTGGGGCAACAGGTTCATGTCCTGATGAACGAGAGACAGGAGGCAGGATATTACCGTGCGGTTTGGGATGGCAAGGACAGACTTGGCAGACAGGTGGCCAGCGGGATCTACCTGGTGCGGATGCAAGCAGGGACGTTTACGCAGGTGAGGAAGATGGTGTTGCTGAAGTGAGGTGGTGCATTTCTAAATCAGCCGGTCAAGAAAGTGTCTTGTCCAACGTTTGGGCAGTACCAAACAACAGGGAGAGAACCATGAAACCTGAAAAACCGGGAAGGTTGCTGCATTTGTCTCAACTCGCATTTCTGATTATCGGGATCACCTTCTCAGCTCACGTTTGGGCAGCCACATTTACCGTGACCGGCACGGCCGACAGCGGCGCTGGCTCCTTGAGACAGGCCATCCTGGATGCCAATGCAAACCCGGGCCTGGATACGATCGATTTCAACATTTCCGGGGCGGGGCCCCATACGATCGCGCCGCTTTTCGCACTGCCCACGGTAACCGACCCGGTGGTGATCGATGGGACGACACAGCCGGGGTTTTCGGGTTCGCCAATCATTGAGCTGGACGGAAGCAGCGCGGGAACCAGCGCAAACGGCCTCCGCATCACCGCCGGGAGCAGTCTGGTGAAGGGCCTGGTGATCAATCGCTTTGGGGGAGACGGGATCCGGCTGGAGACGGCTGGAGGCAACCGGATCGAGGGCTGTTTCATTGGCACGAACCCGAACGGCACGGCCGCCCTGGGAAATCATTACGGCATACAGATTGTGGGCACACCGAATAACACGGTCGGCGGCACAGCGTCAGGCACGCGGAACGTGATTTCGGGCAACACCGGGCAGGGGATTCGTATCTCCGGGAATCCGGCGACCGGAAACGTGGTGGCGGGCAATTTTATTGGCACGGACGTGACGGGCACGGTCGCGCTGGGGAACGGGCACTTTGGCGTGAGCATCCAGGATGCTGCAAACAATACCATTGGCGGGACGACGGCGGAGACCCGCAATCTCATTTCGGCCAATTTAAGTGGCATCGGCATCGTAGGGATCACCGCGACGGGAAACGGGGTTCAAGGAAACTACATAGGCACGGATATTACGGGCACAGTCGACCTGGGTAACAATGGCAACGGTGTTGGAATCGCTTCTCCGGACAACACGGTCGGTGGGACAGTGCCTGGATCGGGCAATCTCATTTCGGGAAACAATTTTGTGGGCCTGGTCATCGGAGGTGCCAATGCGATCGGGGTCGTGGTGCAGGGGAACCGCATCGGCACGAATGCCCTCGGCTCAGATGCGTTGGGGAACGGGCACGCAGGTATCCAGATCGCGGGGGCGCCCGGGAATACCATTGGCGGAACGACGGACGGGGCCCGCAATCTCATTTCGGGAAACAACAATGAAGGTATTCTCGTGACAGGTGCCGGCGCGCTGGGCAACAATATTCTGGGTAATTTCATAGGCACAAACGCCGCCGGCGACGATGCATTGCCAAACCGAAGAGGGGTGCATCTTTCCGCTGCACCTGGAAATACTGTTGGTGGGACAACAGCTCAGGCTCGCAATCTCATTTCCGGGAACGGTGGAGAAGGCGTTCTTGTGTCCGGCGCGGGTGCAGCCGGGAACCAAATTCTGGGCAATTTCATTGGCTCTGATGTAACGGGAACCGTTGTGCTCGGGAACAACCACCTCGGTGTGAGTATCCATTCCTCGGGAAACACGTTGGGTGGGCAATTACCCGGTGCTGGGAATCTGATCGCAGGCAGCAAGTTCAGTGGTATCGGTGTGTCCGGGACAGACAATGTGATTCAGGGAAACACGATTGGTACTGACGCTACCGGCACGGTTCTGCTCGGTAACGGGGATAGAGGCATTGGCATTAGCGGAGCGGGCAACACTGTTGGTGGGACGGCTGCTGGGGAGGGGAACGTTATTGCCCACAACATCAGCGACGGCGTGCTGGTTGTCGGTGGAACGGGGAACCGAATCCAGGGGAACTCGATTCACAGCAATGGAGGACTGGGGATCGATCTGTTCGGGATCAACGGCGTAAATCTCAACGATGCCGGCGATGCCGATACCGGGGGGAATGAACTGCAGAATTATCCGGTGTTGAACGCTGTGACGTCAAACAGCATTGCCGGCGATCTGAACAGCGCGCCCAACATGACATTCCGGATCGAGTTTTTCGCGAACGGCGTCGGTGACGCATCGGGCTTTGGTGAAGGGGAGACGTTCCTGGGGGCGGTGGACGTAACTACGGACGCGTCTGGAAACGCCAGTTTCAACGCGGCAGTATCTGTCGGCTCAGGTCAGTTCGTCACGGCCACGGCCACCGATCCGGACAACAACACCTCGGAGTTTTCGGCGTGGTTCCAGGGCCCCACCAATCTACCGCCGAACTGCGCTGCTGCCGTGGCCAGTATCGAACAAATCTGGCCGCCCAACCACAAGATGACAGACATCGAGATCGTCGGAGTGACCGATCCCGACGGCGATCCTGTGACCATCACCATTCAGAAGATCACACAGGATGAGCCGGTAAACAGTCAGGGAGACGGGAACTCGGAGGCCGATGGCGCCGGGTTAGGCGCCTCAACCGCTCAGGTACGAGCCGAGCGGGCAGGCGGAGGCAATGGCCGGGTCTACGAGATCTTTTTTTTAGCCGACGATGGCAAGGGTGGTGAATGCCCTGGCAGCGTGACGGTGTGTGTGCCTCACGACAGGGGTAAGAAGGGCGGCATCTGCGTGGATGACGGACAGCTCTATGACTCGGTGACGGGGGATCCGCTTACGGCAGCGGCCAAGCCGGCGGTAGTGAATTCTGATGCGGAGCGCGCGCCGGAGGCTGAAAAATACGGGTTCGGCGTGGAGCAGAACTACCCCAACCCCTTCAACCCGGACACGGCCATCCCCTACCAGCTTCCCGAAGCCGGAGAAGTCTCACTGATCGTCTACAACACACTGGGACAGCAGGTGAAGGTCTTGATGAACGAACGGCAGGAAGCGGGGTATTACCGCGCCGTCTGGGACGGAAAGGACAGACTGGGCAGACAGGTGGCGAGTGGGATCTACCTGGTGCGGTTGGAAGCAGGGACGTTTACGCAGGTGAGGAAGATGGTGTTGTTGAAATAGGGGGTGGAACACGGAAAACCACATACCGGCTGCCTCGATCCAGTTCTTGGCGAACTGCGTCTGCGACCCATAAAATGTATTCACGCTCTCCGCCAGTTTCGATGGCCGCCTCGCCCTCACCCCTCTTCAACCCCCCGCAGTTCCGCAATCGTCTTCCGGGCGTACACCACTCCCGGACCGTCCGAATAAGTCCGAATATAATTCTGAAGAAACTGAATCGCTTCCTCCACCCCCTGGGTCGCCTGAATTGAATAGGCCATATCCCGGTAAATCGGATAATACTCCGGACTCAAATTTCGGGCCTTCTCCAGCAGTTCCAGCGCTTTCGCGTGGTCTTTTTTTAAATAGGCAAAATACAAACCGTAATAATAATACCCTTCCCGATCGTCCGGGTACAACTCTGTAATCAACCGGTAATTCTTTTCACATGCCTTGAGATCATTCTCAAACCAGGCCGTGTTCCCTTTAAAAATCAGTGACTCCTTGCTGATCCCCTTAAACCGGTCCCGAAACATCAGCGCCTTTTTGAAATACTGATCCGACGCCTCATTTTCCTTCGCCATCGAGTACGCACACGCAATCACAGAATACGCCAGCGCAAAACTGCTGTCAATCTCCGTTGCCCGGATCATCTCTTCAATCCCGGGATGGAAAACCCCGCTCTGAGATAGCTCAAATCCCTTGATAAAATGGGAGTACGCCTCCAGAGAATGGCTTGTCAACTCCCCCACGTGCACAATCTCGTGTTGCTTTTTTTGTTTGACCTCAAGCACATCCAGTAGCTTCAACTGGAACCGGTGGCACAACGAATCCACCAGCGTCCCCAGAATCTGCTCCTCTGAACCCTCCTTTAACTGGAACGTCGAAATCAATCGATCTTTTTCCAGATCGTTTAGCTCCGCAGATAGAAGAAAGCTGTTTCCAATTTTCCCAATCGACCCCGAAATCACAAATCGCCCGTTGGCCTCCCGGGCCACCGTCTCCACCAGACTCGGATCCTGGAGCAAATGCTTATCTTCAATCTCCAACGCTTTTTTCACCTTCATAATTTGTAGCGGACTCACCAATTGCACCGGTCCGAATTCGTAGAACCGCTGCACCACCGCATCCCCAATCACCTTCCCCACCTGCACACGCCCAAGCCGTTCATCCCCGGTTTGATCTCCAAAAGACACCACCGCCAGCGTGGGTCTTTCGGACGTCATAGAAGGTTGCATGAAAAAGATCAGAGACAGAGCAGCCACCACAAGCACGGCTGCAACCGCCAGCGCCCTGCGGGAACCCCACTCGGATGTACTGGCCCGAGAGATGGTCGGAGGTTCTGCATTTGCCTCCTCTGCCCGCACCGGATCCCACAATACTTCGTATACTTGAATCGGCCGGTCAATATTCTTAAGCGCCCGGCTACCCAGATTCTTAAACGGGTAGTCCAGCTTCCCGTAAGCGATAGAAAACACATCCCCCGAAATAAAAATCTGTCCCCCACCAGCAACCGACTCAATCCGGCTGGCAATATTCACCCCATCCCCAAACACGTCGCTTTCTCGGTAAATCACATCCCCCACATGAATCCCAATCCGCACCTCCATCCGTTCACCGGTGGCCTTTTCATTTTCCTCTGCCAGATCCTTCTGGATATCCACCGCACAGTTGACCGCATCAAACACACTGCCAAAATCAGCCATAAATGCGTCGCCAATGGTCTTGATTACGTTTCCTTTGTGCGACTGAATCTGGGACGCCAGAATCCGGTTGTGCACCGACAACAATGCCAGTGCCTCCGTCTCATTTTCATGTACCTTCCGGCTATAGCCCACCATATCGGTGAACATAATGACTGACAACCTGCGGGCTTCTGCCATGGGTACTCTCCTTTTTCAACCGTTCTCTTCATCCCAACTTTCTCGGCCAAAGAACCATTCCAGATGGATCATGTCAAGCACTATTCAGGTTCACACCAATCGGAACAAAAAAAGACTCCGGGTCATAAAACCCGGAGTCTCTCAACCAAAAACGCACTCCATACTCAAACGCCAAGCAGCCCCACCAGAACTTCCCGGTTAAAACCACCCTGAGACTGAAGCGCACCGGTAGCCTGCTGGAGTACCGAATTCCGCAACTCATTCTCCAGTTGCTGTGCCAGGCCAGATGTCAGATCCGTATTCGTCGCCTGCGTGGCCAGACTCTGCAACTCCTGAACCTGGCTACTCACCCCCTGAAGCGTCTCCTGGTCTGCCTGCGCCCCTGCAAGCGTACTTTGTGCAGACCGAACCGTCTCCAGATTCTGCAAACGAGACAGATCAAGCGTATCGGTACCCGCCCCACCCACACGCTGTGCAGCCTGCTCAATCTGACGCGCGCTCGAAACATTGTTGAGGCGTGAACTGGAATGTTCCAGTTCACCTCCACCCCGGGTTCGCTTTGCACTTCCCTATCCCCCGGCATTTCTCTATCTTTATTCAGATCACCTGTCCGGCGAAACCACATGGAAACATCAACGCTGGAAACCCGGAGAATATGTTTATGAACACATCGACAAACATACTTGAACCTCTTCTCCTCAAAAAGCGTGAAGAAATCCGGAAAATTGCTGCTGAACACGGCGCTTTCAATATTCGCGTCTTCGGTTCTGCAGCCCGGGGAGAAGCCCGTCCGGACAGTGACATCGATCTTCTGGTTGAAACAGGTCCCGAAACAAGTTCATGGTTTCCTGCAGGACTGATTCTCGACCTGGAAAAACTGCTGAACCGGCGCGTGGAAATCGTCACATACCGGGGTCTCAGTCCATTTCTTCGTGACCGGGTGCTTCAGGAAGCGGTCCCATTATGAAAGACGATCGGATCTATCTCCTGCACATTCAGGAATTCATCCAGAGGATCGAAAAAAATACGGATCGGGGCCGCGATCAATTTATGGCTTCTCATACGCTTCAAGATGCTGTTTTACGAAACCTGCAAACCCTGGCGGAATCGACGCAGCGCCTGTCCGAAGCGTTCAAAGTGGCATATCCGGAGATCGAATGGCAGCGCATCGCAGCCTTCCGCAACGTGCTGGTTCACGACTATCTCGGAATCGACCTCGAAAGAATCTGGCAAATTACCCAGCGTGAAATTCAGCAATTAAAAAACACGGTCGAAAAAGCGCTAAGCACCTGAAATACTGACCGCAAGATTTCAACCCCATCATTCCCCGCACTGCTTACGGACGAACATGTGTCACTCATCCTGAACCCATTCCGCCCGCACTCTTGCCGCCTTCCGGTCTTTCCCTTTCGTAATCCCAGGCGAACACAAGGTTCGCCCCTACAAAAATCTGCCCGTACATACAACACGGCCATGTCATCTCTACCTCCCAACCGGCGGACGGAGACGGGCGAGGTTGCCCGGTGCTTCCTGCACCGGCCCCTTCGGCAGGCGGTCTCCGGCTCGTGCCTTTCTGTGCTTCTTCGTGATCTTTCGTGATACAGCATCTACAAGGAGACCCACCCATGCCCCCTCTCAACCACCGGATCCCCCACGACGACTGGAAATTCCGCAACATCGTACACATCGCCCACGGCGACCTCTTCAACTCCCTGGATCTGAATCGGCCAACCCTGAAAGCCGTCCAATCTGCTGTCGAAAAACAAGACTGGCAGGCCGCGTACGCCGCCTGGGACAACTATTTCACCAACAAAAAAAAACACCTGAACTTCTTCGATCCCGATGAATTCCAGGCCCTCGTCCAAAGCCGTCCGCAGCAAATCCGCCAGCACCGCAAAGAAGCCGATGAAATCTGCAACCACCGCATCCACTGGTACGGTCCTCGCCTGGAACAGTTCGGAGACATTGTCAACTTCGATCCGGGTGAAGACCGCTCTGCCATCTACGGCTTCCACTACTGGTACTGGTCTCACCCCCTCCTCTTCTCCTGGGCTGTGGACCGCAATCCCAAATATGCCGAAGCCTTCGACCGCCTCTTCAGCCAGTGGTATGATCAGCGCGATTCCGTAAGCTGGCGCGTCCCCAACCTGGACCCCATCTGGTACGAACTGGGTCTTTGCCGCACCAATCTCTTCATCGCCTATTACAGCCTCTTCCGCAACGAACCCTGCCTGCGCCCCGCCACCCGCGAACGCCTGGTACGCAGCCTCCTGGGTCACGGCCGCGCCCTCTTCGGCTTTGTCAACAAAACCGGCACCCCCGGCAACAACTCCCAGTTCAACGGCGTCCTCGCCCTTACCCACCTGGCCCTGGCCATGCCCGAATTCAAAGAATCCAAACGCTGGATCAACACCAGCCTGAAAGCCCTACAGCGCCACCTCAAGAACGCCGTGTACGCAGACGGAGGATTTACTGAACGTTGCCCCAGCTACGCCTCCTTCTCCCTCGGCTTCGCCACTGAAATCTACCGCCTCCTCGAATCCTTCCCAGAACACACCACCACGCGCAAAAAAATTGGCGCTCTCCTGCGCCCCTCTTACGACTGGTACATGAACATCATCACCCCCCTGGGCGAATTCCCACCCTTCGGCGATGCCCGCACCCGCTCGGCTGTCCCCATGCTCACTGGAGGCATCGCCCCCCTGGACCTGGACGAACTCCACACCGTCCTCGCGCCCAACATCACCCGGGTTGCCCGCGAAAAACTCACCCTTCAGTACACCCATCGCGCCCGCGAAGCCGACCTCACACATCAAAAAGTCCAGCCCGACGCTTTGCCAGATTACACTTCAAAACACCTCCCGGACTCCCACTGGACCGTTATGCGATCCGGCTGGAAACCCACAGACCGCTACCTCATCCTCAACCACGGCCCCATTGCCGGTCACGCCCACCGCGAAGCCCTCGCCTTCACCTGTTACGCCTTTGGCGAGCCCCATGCCCTCGAACTGGACCTGGCTGTCGAACTCGGGTACGACGACCCCAAATGCGACTTCACCCGCTCCTCCCGGTCCCACAACATGCTTGTCCTGGACGACGAATGCGTTGAACGCACTCACAACCCCATCGACCTCTGGACCGGCCAGGACGTTGTCTGGCACACAGACGAACATATCGACTACTTTCAGGCGTACCACCGAGGGTACCAGCGTACAAAAAACGCCATTGTCACCCGAACAATCCTCTTCATCAAACCCCACTTCTGGCTCGTCCACGACCGCGTCACCCTTCAAAAATCCAGCACCGCAAAAACCGCCTCCTTTTATCTCCACGCCTGCAACCCCTTCGAACCCCGCGCAACCGGCTGGACCTCCACAGGTAACAAAAGCCGCCTGGACGTCATCCCCGCACAAACCCCCGGCAAGCTCACATCTGAAACCGCCCAGGAAAGCCGAATGTCGCCGGAAGGCATGAAGGATGCCATGTACCAGAACTACTATCCCAACCGCTTCTTCCTGCGCCTCACCCACAGACTCACAGGCAAAGGTCCACACGACCACTGCGTGATCCTTCACCCCCGCCGAAAATCCGACCGCATCACCGTCACCACCGAACCCGTCGTGCTCACCCGCAACGGAAAACCCGTCAACCCCGAAGACGCCCAGGTCTGGAAAATCACTCGTGGAAAACAACAATACCTCATCCTCCTCAACCACACCGGCAAAAAAGTCGAACTCAACGGCCAGACCTTCACCGCCCGCGCCGTTGTTCTCCACGGAAAACGTACGCACATTGTTTCATAGGGGTCACGGATGATTTCTCTTTTTCTCTGGAAGACTTCCTCTTATTTTTCACCATAGCAATACCTGACAACAACTCAACCACAAAAAGACACAGCATACTGTGTCCTCCGGAGGAAATAAACCGATGTCTTCCAACACCTCAACTCTTCACCGCACCGTCACCACCTGGGAAGAACTCAGCAATGCCTGGGACGGGGTACACAACTTCCTCATGGCCGGAGACTGCGTCCCTTTCGCCTTCGACATGCCTCCCATCGAACAGGTCATTGACGAAATCCGCAACGACCCGGACGCCCGCATCGTCCCCGGTACCAAAGGTAACCAGCTTATCATGACCGACATCGCCGAAGACTTCCGAAAAATCCCGGTAGAAGACACCCTCAACATGCAATTTCAGATGTCTCACTTCAAACTGCCCAACCTCTACGGCCCCGGCCAGCTCCTCCACGGATTTGAAGAACAGGTTATGGACCCCTGGCGCGAAGCCCTGGCCGCCGCTGGATTCACCTGGACCCGCTGTTATCCCATCATCTTCATCAGCGGACCCGGTGCCGCCACCAACTACCACATGGACCGTTCGCATGTGATCGCCTGGCAACGCCACGGCGTCAAAAACTTCGTGGGCCTCAAAGACCCGGCCCGCTGGACCACCCTGGAAGACCGCATGCTTCCTGGTGGCGAAATGAAACGCCCCCCTGGTCTCACCGAAGAAGATCTGCTCCCCTACGAAATGCACCCCGGCGACGTCCTCTGGAACACCCTTCTTACTCCCCACTGGGTAGAAGCCGCAGACCACGTCACCTACAGCTTCAACCTCTCCCACGGCGGCCTGTCCCTCAACGGCAAACTTGCTCCTTTCGAACAGGAACTCGAAGACTGGAAAGCCACCCACCCATCCTGATCTCTGGCCCCGTATGAATTGGAGCGGGGTTCGCGGCCCTTCGTGGGGTGAGGCTACAGGTGGAATTCGTGGCCCTTCGTGATTTAACGAACTCCCCACCCATCCTCCACCAACCACTCCCGGGCCCTCTCCCGGCAATCTCCCTGGAGTTCAATTGTCGTATCGTGAAACGTCCCTCCTGTTCCACACGCACCCCGAAGCGCCTTGGCCAGATCTTTCATATCGCCCTTTGTAAGCACCAGATTACCCAACAGCGTCACCACCTTCCCCTTCTTCCGTTTCTCCAGCGAAATCCGAATGCGCTGATCCTCCGGTGCCCGTGAAGCCGAAATCTCATCCTCCACCACGTCCGGCATCCCTTCTGACACAAAAGCCCATCCTTCGCCCTGCTCTCTTTTTGCCATCCCGTACCTCCTCTGGCGGCATTGCACGATCATCCGTGTTCACCCGCATTTATTTTTTACGTCTTCACGTGAAACCACCTTGCACCCACATCCAACACACCCGGGCTGCCACGGGGGGCAGCCCCTACGGACAGGCGCAGATCCTGTTGTCTTGCCTAACCCGATCACCACCTATAGGCCCATCCCTACCTTGATCTGCTCGATCCACAACTGCCTTACCCTTCGCGTCTTTGCGCCTTTGCGTGAGATCGCCTTTACTATTCACCACCCAACCGGCGGAAGGGCCGGACGGAGCTCCGTGTCCCTCCGTAGGGTGGACAGGACGGGTGCAGTCCGAGCCCCTCCGTGATCCCGCTTCACCTCCCTTCCCCAAAATCCGGCACCTCCATCAACACCCCGCCTTTCATTGCAGACTCATGCGCAATCAACCCCGGCACCAGGTACCGCGCCGCCTGCCACACATTATTTGGCGGGGTCTCCTTTGTCACACACGCCGTCACAAAATCGTGCACCAGAAATTGATGCGACCCATTATGCCCATTTCCAAGCCCAACAAATTCCTGAGGCAACAAATGAACCGGGTGTACCTTAGAAACGCCCTTGTGGGTACCGTCAGATGCTGTCACCACCGCCATCGGATCATCCGCTTTTCCGGCCGACACACCCGCACAATTCAACTCCTCTGTCAAATCTACACATGCCTTCCGGTCCTTACAAATCCACGCCTTCCCAC
>JAQCGA010000511.1 GCA_027619145.1 bacterium
CTTCAACGAAGTGGACGAATGCGCCGGCCTGGATGGACTGGTCACCAATCGCGTCTGGAAAGCCCTCAAACAATCCCCCGAAAATACGTTGCACGACCTGCGCTGGGGTGCCCCATACAAAGGCAAAAACATCAACGACTACGTCTGGGTCTTCCTCATCTCCGGTGCCGCGCCACCCGCACACTTCATCAATGGCTACAAAGGCACCTCGTCCGAACGTCAGCCTCCCATGTACTTCCCCCTCGGCGGCGGCACCTGCAAAGGCATTAGCAAACCCGGAGAAATCGTCTGGAGCCGCATCTACGTTCAGAACAACGAACTGCACATGGACATTGGCCGGGGCGGCGTGGTCAGCCTCCCTGAAAAAGAAACACAGCGCCGCTGGGAAGCCACCACACCCCAGTGGCCAATCATGCACGCCGTCACCTACGGCGTCTCCCGAGACCAAATGATGGCCCGCCACAAAGCCAACCACATCCAGGTCGCCTACGCCTCCTCCAAATCCAACGCCAACCGCGCCCTGGCCGCCAAAGCCGCCATGATGCAGGCCCTGGGCGTTCAGGTACACGTTTGCGGAACGGACAACGGCCTGGTAGCGTAACCTCCGAACCTCTTTCGATCCCCACAATTGCCAATTGATAATTGACAATTGACAATTGATAATTCCGCTTTCCCGGAGACTTCTCATGCGCCTCACCCTCGTCTTACGCCCTTTAAGCGAAGAACGCCTCGCCCTGGCAAAACAGATCGGCGTCACAGACATCGACACCGTCCTGCCCAACGGCGGACCGGTCTGGGAGTATCAGGACATCCTCCATTTGCGAAAACGCATTGAAGACGCCGGTCTTATCTGGTCCGTCGTAGAATCCGTCCCCATCTCGGACCGCATCAAACTGGACCTGCCCGGCTGGGAAGAAGACCTGGATGCCTACTGCCAAACCATCCGCAACCTGGGCGCGGCTGGCATTCCCATTATGTGCTACAACTGGATGGCCGCCTTCAACTGGATGCGCACCTCCGTTACCACCCGCACCCGGGGCGGTGCACTCGTGAGCCGCTACGACCACCACCTGATGGAAAAAGCCCCGCTCACCGAATACGGAAACGTCAGCGAGGACCTCCTCTGGAAAACCTTCGAGCGCTTTCTCAAACGCGTGATC
The DNA here is from genome assembly GCA_027619145.1 of bacterium. Next base: position 1,161 of record JAQCGA010000511.1, read on the forward strand.
CCCGTAGCCGAAGAAGCCGGCGTCAAACAGGCCCTTCACCCGGACGATCCGCCCCTGTCTCCCATCCGGGGCATCGGCCGCATCATCACCAGCGTAGACGCATTCCAGCGCGTCATGGACATGGTCCCCAGCGAATACAACGGCATCACCTTCTGCCAGGGCAACTTCGCCAGTATGGGTGTGGACGTACCCGCTACCATCCGCCGTTTTGGAGATCGGATTCACTTCGCTCACTTCCGCGACGTGAAAGGCACCGTTCCCGCCTTCGAAGAAGCTTTCCACGACGACGGAGACACCGACATGGCCGAATGCATGCGCGCCTACCGCGACGTCAAATTTACCGGCCCCATTCGTCCAGACCACGTGCCCACTCTCGAAGGAGAACCCAACGATCCACCGGGCTATACCCTCCTGGGCCGCCTCTATGCCATTGGCTACATGAGAGGTCTCATCGACGGCACCGCCTGAACCCTTTCTCACAGGACTCCCGATGCGCTTCGGCACCTTCCACATCTTTCCCAAACCGCCGGATCTCACCGAACACCAGGTCATCCACCAGACCCTGGCCGAAATCGAACACGCCGAAATCCTTGGTTTTGACAACATCTGGCTCACCGAACACCACGCTTCGCCCTTCGGTCTGTGCGCCTCACCTTCGGTCCTGGCTGCCGCTGCTGCAATGCGTACACAACGTGTGGGCATCGGGTATGCCGTCAACGTCAGCCCACTCCATCACCCCCTCCGCCTCGCCGAAGACATCGCCCTGGTGGACCAGCTCAGCAACGGCCGCGTCATTGCCGGTTTTGGCCCAGGATACTCGCCATACGAATTCAACATGTACAACGTAAACGTCGAACAACGCCACAATCTCCACAATGAGACCCTGAACATCGTCCTCAAAGCCTGGGCCGGAAAACCATTTGATCATACTGGAAATCACTTCCGTTTCCAACACGCCGTCACCTTCCCCGGCCCGTACCAGAAACCGCATCCTCCCATCGCCGTTGCCGCAGGAAGCCCGGACTCAATCGCCCATACCGCCCATGCAGGCCACCGACTCATGCTCCTGGTTGGGCCCGAACGTATTCCCGAACTCATAGGCCTTTACCGCCAAACCGCTCGGGAAACCGGCCGCGATACACACCTCATCGAAAACACCCTCCAGCATACCACCCTCCTCCGCAACATCCACGTTGCCCCCACAGACGAACAGGCCCAGCAAAACGTCCGGGCACCCACCGAAGCCCTTCTCCGCCTGCGCAACCGCCTGGCGGGCCAGGAAACAACCGAAAACGAATTTGCATCCATGCTGGACGACTACCTCACACAGCGCACCCTCCTCGGTGCACCGGAAACAGTTGTCGAACACATCCGTGCCCTGAAATCTACAGGCATCGGAGAACTCCTCTGCTGGTTCAAGTGGGGCAGTTTTACACACGCACAAACCGTAACCTCCATGAACCTCTTTGCCGAACAAGTCATCCCACACATTTAATAAGCAAAAGGATAGATATGCCCGTCAAAATCCTCATCAACAACATGGACGAAACCCGCCTCGAACGCCTGCGAAAAGTTGCACCCAACGCCGAATTTCTCACCGCAAAAAACAAAGAAGAGGCCCTCGCCCTCGCTCCCGAAATCCACGGCACCTTCGGGTACGGCACCGAAGAATTCATCCGCACCGCGCCCAATCTAAAATGGGTCCAGGCCGGAAGTGCGGGCGTAGAGCGTTACCCGTTCGAACTCATGAAGGAACGCAACATCACCTTCACCAATGCCAAAGAGATTTACGGCATCCAGCTTGCAGACCACAACATGGCCTTCATCCTGGCCTTCAGCCGTCAACTCCCGTTCCTCTTTCGCGCACAACAGAATCGAACCTGGGAAAGCCGCAAAAATTATCCCCCTGGTGAACTGGCCGGACAGACCCTCCTCGTCGTTGGCCTGGGTGGAACCGGCCTGGAAACTGCCCGTCGTGCACAAGGCTTTGGCATGCATACTCTCGCCACCCGCCGCCGCACCGACCTGCCCAAACCGGACTTCGTCCACGAACTGCACCCACCCGAAGCCCTCCACGACCTGCTCCCCCGTGCAGACTGGGTCGCCGTATGCCTCCCCCTCACCAAAGACACCCGCGACGCCTTCCACGACCGCGAGTTCGAACGGATGAAAAACGACGCCTACGTCGTCTGCGTCACCCGGGGTGGCATCATCAACACTGAAGCACTCATGCGCGCCCTGGACAACCAGCAGATCGCAGGTGCTGGCCTGGACGTGACAGATCCCGAACCCCTGCCTGAAGATCACCCACTGTGGAAATACGAAAACGTCATCATCACCCCACACGCCTCCGGCCACTCCCCCAATGCCGGAACCCGCATGTTCGACCTCTTCTGCGAAAACGTGCGCCGGTTTGCAAACAACGAACCCCTGCAAAGCGTCGTGGATCTGGACCTGCAGTACTAAAAAAAGCGCACAGGGAAATTCCCCCGTGCGCTTTTCATTCGTACGAACGTTTTACCTAATCCACCACCTCATAAATCCCCGAATTTTTCATATTCTCCCGCGTCTCCACCCGGTACACCCAGCACCGCCCG
>JAQCGA010000007.1 GCA_027619145.1 bacterium
CGGCGGCCTGTTCGTATGCTGCGGTAGCTTCATCTGGTTTCCCTTGCAGGGTGAGCAAGGAGCCGCGCAAAGTGTGGGCTGTGGCGTATTGGGGATCTTTTTTCAGGGCTTTTTTTATTTGCTTGAGCGCACGTTTGACAGCCCGCTCTTTTTTTGTTCCGCGAGGCATATCCTGGATCGTTAAGAGGTCCTGGGCGGTTTCTGATGCGATTTGGTACGCCTTGAGATCCGTGGTGGGCGGTCTGCGAACAGCGCCCAGTTGCAAGGCTTCCGGAACCTGTTTCAGGGCGCCTCCCAGGTGTTCGAGCAGGGCCTGTTGAAGGTGTAAGATGCTATCCCGGCGGCCTTCTACAAAGGCCCGGCCCAGGGTTTCGCCGGTGGTGACCTGAATGAAGCGGGCAGCGAGCCAGATGTCAGACTTTTTTTGTTCGGGTTCGGGAACCGAAATTTCCAGGATCTGGGCCGCAATATCCCGGTCTCCGGTTGTGCCCAGCGCACCAATGACCAGCACGTCTGCCCCCAGCCAGCGTCCGAGGGGCTGTGTGGCCACCGCCGGAGTCCAGGCCGCTTCGTTGGGCAAAACGCGGGCGGTTTTGAGTTCTCGGAGCACGTCGCGTACGGGAATTACGCGCAAGGAGGGTACGCGCCGTAGCTTTTCGGTAAGAGTAGCCGAAGTGGCCGGTCCCAACCAGCGCAGGCTACTCCGATCTTTGGCTACTCCGAAGGGCAAAACGGCCAGGGTAGGGCGCTGTGCTGCTGGTACAGGGCTGACGCAAAACGTCAGGAGGAGCAAAAAAAATAAAAATCGCTGTTTCATAGTTGTCCGGAGGAGGGGGTGAGTTTCAAGAAAATAGAAGGCCCTATCTTTATAAATTATCGGCAAGTTGCAACAATTCCACAGCCAAAAACCCCGGAAGCAGGTGCGGTTTGTTCTACCGGGACGGAATTGCGTTTGGTGAATTCTGCCTGTTGCGGCTCATCTTAGGCCTGACCCCTGACCCGGGGCGATGGGTTGTTGGCTAAAAGTACGCGGAAACAGGTAGCTGTGTCAAGGAAACCCGGTTTGCCAATGTCGGGGAAACCCCTTGACTTTCCGGGGCGGATAGGATAAATTGAGCGGTGTTTGTACTTTAAATAAGGTTGCGGATTTTTTGATTAGAGCCTGTGTGAAAACCTGCTTGTTTTTTTGTTGGGCTATGGTTTTCAGGTCGGCTCTTCATAGAGATTTTAGCGGAGGAATACGACGCGATGGATGTTCAGATGTACAAGGAACGGGATTTGATTGTTGCCGAAGAAGAGGAAGAAGAAGAGGAAGAGGAAGAGGAAAAGGAAAAGGAAAGTGGGGAGCGGGATGGAGGGAGTTATCTGGGGCGCAGCCTGCTGAAAGCGCGTACTATTTTGATTAGCGATCCGGTAGATCATAAATTGACCATCCGCATCATTGCGCAACTGTTGCTGATGGACAGCGAGGACTCTAAAGCGCCGATCAAGATTTTTATCAATTCGCCGGGCGGCAGTGTAGATGACGGGTTTGCCATTTATGATATGATTCGATTTGTTCGGGCGCCCGTAAAAATTGCGAGTGTGGGGCTTTCGGCCAGTGCGGCCACAGTAATTATGCTGGCAGCCAAAAAAGAAAACCGGTTTGCGCTTCCCAATGCGCGTATTATGATCCATCAGCCCATGATGCAGTACCACGGACGGGCCGAAGATATTAAGCGCACTGCGGAACAAATCTTGAAGTTGCGGGAGCGGATTAACAAGCTGTACGCCGAAGAGACCGGTCAACCGCTGGAGAAAGTACAGGAAGATACGGACCGGGACTACTGGTTGTCTCCCGAAGAAGCGGTGGAATACGGCCTGATTTCCAAGGTGATTTCCAGTCACGAAGAACTGGACGCCTAAGAGGGACGTGTACGTCGTTCGTTGGAGAGACCTTTTTATTTTACCGAGCACCCGGTTATGTTTGTATAGCCGGGTGTTTGACTATTTGCCTGCTCAGAGGCGTGATTCAAAAAAGGGAAAACGATGTCGCAATCCAACCGATTCTTACAGGCATGCCGCAGAGAACATGTGGACAGGACGCCCGTCTGGCTGATGCGCCAGGCTGGCCGATATATGGCGGAATACCGGGCCTTGAAGGAGAAGTATTCGTTTTTGGAAATGGTAAAAACGCCAGAGTTGGCCGCAGAGGTGACTATGCAGCCGGTGAATGCCTATGCGGTGGATGCGGCGATTATTTTTCAGGATATTTTGCCCATTCTGGAGCCGATGGGGCTTCACCTGGAGTACGTGAAAGGTGAGGGGCCGGTGATTCACAACCCGGTGCGTTCGGCTGCGGATGTGGATGCGCTACAGGTTCGCCCGGCTGCGGAAGCGCTTGCATTTGCAGGAGAAGCCATTCGTCAGGTCCGGCAAGAACTGGCCGGCAAGGTTCCGTTGATTGGTTTTTCTGGAGCACCATTTACGCTGGTTTGTTACGCGATTGAGGGTGGGGCTTCGCGAAATTATACCATTGCCAAAGGGCTGATGTATGGGCAACCGGACGTGTGGAAGAAGCTGATGGAGAAGATGTCTGCTGCTGTAGCGGATTATTTGAAATTACAGGCGGCTTCTGGAGCGCAGGTGTTGCAGGTGTTCGATAGCTGGGTGGGGGCGCTGAGTCCGGCGGATTATGAAACGTATGTGCTTCCCTATACCCGGCAGGCGATTGAAGCGGTAAAAGACGCGTTTGCAGACATTCCACTCATTCACTTTGGTACGGGAACTGGTGGGATGCTGCACCTGATGAAGGCTGCGGGTGGGGATGTGATTGGTGTGGATTGGCGGGAGGACCTGGCCCAAGCCTGGGACGGATTGGGCAACGGTGTGGCGGTGCAGGGCAACCTGGATCCGGTGATTTTGTTTGCACCCGTGGAGGAGATTCGGAAGCAGGCGGCGCGTATTCTGGATAGCGTGCGAGGCCGGCCTGGCCACATTTTTAATTTGGGCCACGGTATTTTGCAGCATACACCAGTGGATCATGTCGCCGCGCTGGTGGACTTTGTTCATGAGTATACGGGGAAGGATTGAGATGGGCAAGCAAGCGGTTTTGATGCTGGCATATGGAAGCCCTGATTCTCTGGATGATATGGAAGCTTATCTGAACGATATCCGGGGTGGGCGGCCGATGTCGAAGGAGTTTGTGGAGGAGTTCCGGGGGCGGTACGCACAAATTGGCGGGCGATCTCCGCTGAATGAGCGAACGTTTGAACAGGCGGAGCATACGGAAAAAGAGTTGCGTGATCGAGGGCATGACGTAACGGTGTATGTGGGGATGCGGCACTGGAAGCCGTGGATCAAAGATACGGTGGCGCAAATGCAGGCAGACGGCGTAGAGCAAGCGGTGGGAATTGTGATGGCGCCGCATTATTCGAAAATGAGCATTGGGAAATACTGGGACAAAGTGAACGAGGCGCAAGAAGCAGCAGGCAGCCATATTGATTTTACGTTCGTGGATTCCTGGTGTAGCCAGCCCCGACTGCTGGAAGCCCAGGAAGCGCTGGTGCGCGAGGCGCTGAAGAAGTTCTCCGGGGATGTTCGGGACAATGTGAAGATTGTATTTTCGGCGCATAGCCTGCCCGCACGGTTGCTGAAGATGGGCGATCCGTACGATGACGAATTGCAGAGCAATGCAAAGGCGCTGGTCCAGCGATTAGGTGAAGTGGACTGGACGTTTTCTTATCAGAGCGCGGCAAAAACGGGTGAGCCGTGGCTGGGACCGCAGATTGAAGAACTGGTTCCGGACCTGGCAGAACAGGGATACCGGCACCTGTTGATTGCGCCCATCGGGTTTGTATGCGACCACGTAGAGGTGTTGTACGATATTGATATTGGGGTGCAGGCAATTGCAAAAGAACATGGGGTACAGGTGGAGCGGATTGCGTCTATGAATAGCAATCCGGTGTTTATCCAGGCTGTAGTGGATGCCGTGGTGGAGAAGCTGAAGGTAAAAGGCAAAAGGCAAAAGTAAAAAAGAGATGCAACTTCTTTTGCCTTTTTAAGGGGTTGTTTTATGCATGTAACGATTGTTGGCGGTGGGATTGCAGGGCTGGCGACGGCTTATTATTTACAGGAAAAGGCTCGAGAAGCGGGGCGTGAGGTGGCCTATACGCTGGTAGAGCGTGAGGACCGCCTGGGTGGGAAGATTGTTACGGAGGATGTGGATGGGTTTACGATTGAGGGCGGGCCGGATTTGATTCTCACGCAGAAGCCGTGGGGGATTCAGCTTTGCCGGGATCTGGGATTGGGTGAGCGGCTGATGACGACCAACCACGAACGGCAGAAGACGTTCCTGGTACAGAAGGGAAAGTTGATTCCGTTTCCGAGCGATTTTACGTTGATTCCCACAAAGTTCATGCCGTTTGCACGTTCCTCGTTGTTTTCGCTGCGTGGAAAGGTGCGGATGGGGATGGACTGGTTTATTGCGGCCCGGAAGGAAGACGGAGACGAGAGCCTGGCGAGTTTTATTCGCAGGCGACTGGGGCAGGAAGCGGTGGACAAAATTGGTGGACCGATGCTGGCGGGGATCCACAGTGCAGACCCGGAACGGTTGAGTTTGCTGGCCACGTTTCCGAGATTTGTAGAGATGGAAAAAAAATACGGGAGCCTGATGAAAGCGATGCAGGCGGCGCGGAAGAATCGTCCACCGTCTGGTGGGAAAACGCCACCGCCGATGTTTCAAACGTTGATGGGCGGGTTGGGTGAGCTGGCGGGAGCGATTCTGGAGCGGTTGGACGGGGATGTGCGGCCGGGATGTGCGGTACAGGAAATTCGGCGCACAGAGATGGGGTTTCAGGTGGTGCTGGATGGAGAGACACTGGAGACGGATGCGGTGGTGCTGGCTGCTCCGGCCTATGTTTCGGCAGAACTGGTAAAAGGGTTTGCGCCAGAGTTGGCAGAGCGACTGCGGCAGATTCGGTATGTATCGAGCGGTACGGTGTCGCTGGCGTTCCGGAAAGAAGATGTGGCGGGGCAGCATCATTTGGAAGGGTTTGGATTTCTGGTGCCTAAGCCGGAGGGGCGGCGGATTACGGGTTGTACGTGGACGTCTTCCAAGTTGAACCATCGAGCACCCGCAGACGGGGTGTTGATCCGGGGTTTTGTGGGTGGGGATTCGCAGGAGGAGATTGTGGAATTGCCGGATGATGAACTGGTGGTTGCGGTGCGGAAGGAGATTGCAGAATTGATGGGGATTACGGCAGAGCCGGTGTTTACCCGTATCCATCGCTGGCGCAAAGGAAGGCCACAGTACGATGTGGGACATCTGGACCGGGTGGGGGAGATGGAGAAGCTGGCGGCGCAGGTACCGGGGCTGTATTTGACAGGTAGTGCGTATCGCGGATCGGGTATTCCGGATTGTGTGAAACAGGGGCTGGATGCGGTGGAGCGGATTCTGGGGTAAAACAAAAGCGATCTCACGCAAAGGCGCAAAGACGCGAAGGGGAACCCTCCTTTGAAGGGTGTGAAACGAAGCAGGAGCGAAAGGGCTCCTGCTTTTTTGTGTACGGGAATTGAGGCGCTTCAGCCGTTCTGTTCTTTCCAGCGGTTGTTGGTGCGGTAGATGAAGGAGAGGATTTCGGCAATGGTGCGGTAGAGTTCGGGAGGAATTTCCTGGTTCAAGTCCAGCTGGGCGAGCAGGGTCACCAGGTCTTTGTCTTCCTGGATGGGGATGTTGTGCTCTTTTGCCACGGCGAGGATGCGGTCTGCCATCTCGCCGCTGCCTTTGGCAAGAAGGCGGGGGGCATCGTTGTTTTCAGGATCGTAGCCGAGGGCGGCTGCGGTGCGACGCGGAGTGGGTTCGTCTGGCATGGGAGGATCGCCGGGGTTGGATGGGACACGGATGGAATGTAGTGAGAGAGACAGGGGTAAGATACAATTGCCAATTATCAATTATCAATTGGCAATTTTTCAGGATTTCGGCTCGAGGACTTCCTGGCCACCCATGTAGGGGCGCAGGGCTTCCGGGAGGACGACGCTGCCGTCGGCTTGCTGGTTGTTTTCCAGGAGTGGGATGAGGATGCGTGGCGAAGCCAGGACGGTGTTGTTGAGTGTGTGGACGAACTGGAGTTTGCCATCGCCGTCGCGGTAACGCAGGTTGAGGCGGCGAGCCTGGAAGTCGTGAAAGCTGGAGCAGGAGTGGGTTTCGCCGTAGGCGTTCCGACTGGGCATCCAGGTTTCAATGTCGTGCATGCGGTGTTTGCCCAGGCCCATGTCTCCGGTGCAGACTTCCACAATGCGATGGGGCAGGCCCAATTTTTTTGTGACCTGTTCTGCATTGCCCAGGATGCGGGTGTGCATTTCAGCCGAGGTGGCGGGGTCGTTTTTGCACAGGACGACCTGCTCGACCTTGTCGAACTGGTGGATGCGGTAAATGCCCCGGGTGTCTTTGCCGTAGGTGCCGGCTTCGCGGCGGAAGCAGGGCGAATTGCTGACGAGGCGGACGGGCAGGTCGTCTTCGCTCAGGATTTCATCGGCATAATACGAGGTGAGCGAGACTTCGGCGGTGCCAACCAGGTAGAGATCGTCTTTTTCTACGGCGTAGGCCTGTTCGCGGCCCTGGGGGAAATAGGTGGTGCCAACCATGAAGTCTTCGCGCACCAGCACGGGTACGGTAAGTGGGGTGAAGCCCTGTTCGAGCATGTGGTCCAGGGCCAGACGAAGCACGGCCCAGTGTAGCAGGGCCCCTTCGTTTTTGAGCATGTAGCTGCGGGAACCAGCGAGTTTTACGCCGCGTTCCACGTCCAGGATGTCGAGTTTTTCGCAGAGTTCTACGTGGTCTTTGGCCTCAAAGCTGAAGGTGGGTGGTTCCCCCCATTTTCGGATTTCGACGTTGTCTGCATCGGTTTTACCTTCGGGAACATCGGCTGCAGGTGGGAGGGGTACGTAGAGTAAGTTTTCTGCAATGTTTTTTTCCAATACGTCGTATTCGGGTTCGAATTCTTTGAGTTTTGTTACCACGGTTTGCATGTCTACAATGGCCTGCTGTTTTTCTTCGCCCTGAAGTTTCGCAATTTGTTTGGAGCCCTGGTTGCGTTGGGCGCGCATCTCGTCAATTTGTACCCGCAGTTCACGGAGGCGGGCGTCTTTTTGTAAGAGAGCGTCCAGGTCAAATTCCACATTTTTTTTCTGGATGGCGTCCCGGACTTCTTCGGGGTGTTCTCGAATGTAGCGAATGTCGAGCATTGGGTTCCTCGTTGGGTGTGAAACGTGAAAGGCGTAGGGTGTAGCGTTCCCACGTTGTCAACTACCAGAGTTCAGGGGTAGGGTTGCTGGTGCATTATTTAATGGAGATTGCTTTTTCGCGGCCCAGGCGTTTGAGCAGGGCGGCAATTTTAATGGCGGCATCTCGATTCATTTGGTGCAGAACTTCTCCGATGGTAGCGTCGTCCAGTACGGTGAGGATCTGAACGGCTTCACCGGGTTCCATTTTTTCGCACTGTCGGGCAAGCTGATCGAGTTTTTTGCCCCGAAGATTAAGTTCTTCGGTAAGGCGCTGTTCCATTTCCTTTCGGAGCAGAACCATTTCTTTTTTTTCTTGCTGGAGTTTTCGCTGAAATTGCTGGCTTTCGGTAGAAACACCGGAAGGAAGCGTGCCCGGTGGAGAAGGTTGAGGTGTCCGGGTTTTCGGAGTATCTATTTGTGCAACTTCGGGTTTGATTTCTTCCCGAGGTTTGGGTTGTTGGTTTTTCTTTTGGGTGGTGGAGTCTGCTGCAAAGCGATTGGCGACCTGTTGCCGGGGCAGAAGCCGTTCGGTTTTGCGTGGTGCAGGACGAGACTGGAGCCGTAAGATGACGATCATCGCAACGAGGATCACGACAAACGACCCGAACATGGTGAGGATCAACGTGGCGGCTGGGCTGAGTTTCATTCCAAAAATCACCGGGTGTTAGAACGGCAGGACGTACGATAGCATTCCCCTGGCAGGCCTTAAAACCGTTTATAAAAGTAATAAATCACATAAAGTTCCAAAACCATAACCAGCGCAACCAGGAAAGCCATGGCGGAAACCTCTGTCAGAATTTTGTATAAAAATCCCCAGGATAGGCTTTAGGTGGTCTTCAAAACGAATTTCCGCAGGGGTTCTTATGCCACATCGGCAGATTTTACCAGTTTTGTGTTGAAATCATGGCAAATTTGAACAAGATGTCTCGTTTTTGCGATGTTTCGAAAGCGGTGCAGGTTTGAAGACTTAGAGGTAACTTGTTGAAAATTCGGTTTTAGATTGATTTATCTTACTTATTTAATGCTTTAGGCACGGTAATTGCATTGTGGGATGGATATGGTTGATGTTCAACCGAGAACGATTTACGAAGTTTTGACGCAAGGAGGCACCTTATGGTTGCCAAGACCCACCTGGATCGACGAAACCGGCTTTCTTATCTGGCGCTCTATTATGCGATTCACGGTGAAGAGAAACGCTCGGAACAGATCCGCCAGATGATCCGGCAACTGGATGGGCAGGAAAAAGTAGGACCGGAAGCAATTTTACAGGTATCTGCGGTTGGATAGATGCAGGCATTTGGCTTATTCAGCGCTGTTGCGGACCAGGTCTGCAATGCGGCGAATCTGGTCGTCTTCCAGTTCTGGGTAAAGAGGGAGTGAGAGGATTCGTTCGGCGTGTTCTTCTGCGACGGGGAAGTCCCCTTGACTGTATCCCAGGTTCTGATACGCGGGCTGCAGGTGCAGTGGAATAGGGTAGTGGATGACGGTGTCCACATCGGCCTCTTTCAGGGCTTCCTGAACGGCGTCCCGTTTGGGTGTGCGAATCACATAATAGGTATGTACGTGACGGGCATGGCTTGACTCGAAGGGCGTCTGTACTGCGCTGCCCTCCAGGAGTCTATTATAAAGCTGTGCTTTTTTTCGTCTGAGACTGAGCCATTCGTCCAGGTGTTTGAGTTTGACACTGAGGATGGCGGCCTGTATGCCGTCGAGCCGGTAGTTGTAAGCGGGTACGCGGTGCCGATACTTATCCAGCCTGCCATGGTTGGCCAGCATCTGCATTTTTTCGGCCAGTTTCGAGTCCGAAGTCACTACGATTCCGGCGTCTCCATAGGCACCCATAATTTTACCGGGGTAAAAACTGAACGTGGCGGCCACACCATAGTGGCCCGCCCGTTTTTTTTTGTATTCGGCACCGTGTGCCTGGGCTGCATCTTCTACGACGACCAGGCCGTGTGCTCGGGCAATTTCCAGAATCGGGTCCAGGTCGGCCAGGTGTCCATACAGGTGGACGGGGACAATGGCCCGGGTGTGCTTTGTGATGGCCGCTTCCAGTTTGGAGGGGTCCATGTTGAGCGTTTGGGGCTCCACGTCCACAAAAACGGGACGGGCCCCTGTTTGGGTGATTGTCTCGGCTGTGGCGATAAAGGTATTGGGTACCGTGATGACTTCGTCGCCGGGGCCCAGGCCCAGAGCAGCGAAGACCAGATGCAGGGCGGTGGTTCCAGAGCTGGTACCTACGCCGTGGGATAGGCCGCAGTAGTTTGCGAAAGCTTCTTCAAAAGCCTGGACGAAGGGGCCGCCGACGAAGCTTGTTTTTTGAATGACATTCTGAATGGCGGAATCAATCTCGCCCTGGATTGAGTTGTGCTGGGCCAGAAGATCGACGAGTGGAACACGGTTCATTGGGTTCTCCAGGAAAGGCGAGGATGGATTATGTCAGGATCTTTTTGATGTTGTATTTCTCGTGTGGCCGAGAACCCCGTGTGATCATGTCTGCAATCAGGCCGGTGCAGACGAACTGCACACCGAGCACACTGAGGAGAATACCTAAAAAAAGCAGGGGGTGGCGGTTCTGGATGTTTCCGAAGCGAAACCAGAGAACGGTGATGTAGCCGTTAACAGTTGTGCCGAGTATGGCCAGAACCAGGCCGATGCTACCGAAAAGGTGCAACGGGCGTTCCATGTATCTGCCCAGGTACATAACAGTGAGCAGATCCAGGAAGCCTTTGAGTAACCGGCCCCATCCGTACTTGGTCTTGCCGAACTGGCGGGGGTGATGCTGAACTGGGATCTCTCCGACGCGGTAGCCTTCCATGTGGGCCAGAACAGGAATATACCGGTGGAGTTCACCGTAGATTTTGACATCTTCCACCACTTCCCGACGGTAGGCTTTGAGACCGCAGTTGAAGTCGTGGATGTTGATTCCAGAAAGGCGGCCTGTAACCCAGTTGAAAAATTTAGAGGGAATGGTTTTGCCCATGGGGTCGAACCGTTTTCTTTTCCAGCCAGAAACCAGGTCGTAGCCTTCTTCAATTTTGGCCAGGAGGTTGGGGATTTCGGCAGGATCGTCCTGGAGGTCTGCATCCATGGTGATGACAAAACGCCCGGCAACACGCTGGAAGGCGGCTGCATATCCGGCTGCTTTTCCAAAGTTGCGGCGAAATTGGATGACTTTGACTTCGGGGTGCGTGGCATTGAGTTTTTCCAGAACTTGCATGGAATCATCTGTGCTGCCATCGTCTACAAATACAACTTCGTAGGACCGGGCGCAGGTGTCCATTGTTTTTTGAATTTTTTCCATGAGCGGCGGGAGGCTTTCCGCTTCGTTCAGGAGGGGGATTACGATGGAAACCTCGGGCGTAGATTCCGGGTTCGAACTCATTGGGGCCTCATCGGGGTTTTCTGGCAATGCCCACCACGGACAGGCCGGGCCACGGAAGGAACCGGTCCAGCCTGCGCCAGAGCCAGACAAAGGTATCGAAAAATTTTAACTGAAGTTTGTTGAAGCGTTTGCGGCGAAAGATTTTTCCGTTGATGAACCAGGGCCAGAGGCCCATTCGGTTGAAAGTAAACACTTTTTCCATTTCAAAGCCGGCTGCGGTGCATTTTTCTATCAGTTGTTTGCGAGAATACCGCAGATGGTGTTCCAGCACACGATCCAGAGAGCCGTAGAGCCATTGGCCCTGGGGTACCAGGATGATGGCAGTTCCGCCGGGTGTCAGAGCCCGGTACATGTTTTGTAACGCGAGATCGCTTTTGTTCACGTGTTCCAGAACGTTGAGGCAGATAATGCTATCAAAGCGGCCCTCAATTTCGTTAAAGTCTTCTGTGTTTTCGAGGTCCACTTTGCGTACATCTACTGTAGGGTTGTTGTTGAAGCGGCTTTTTAGATAGTCCAGATAGAGAGGGTCCAGGTCGCTGGCAGTATAGGCCTCGCGGGGTAACATTTTGGATGAAAGGTTGCCCAGTCCGGCGCCGATTTCCAGCACATGTTCACCTACCCAGGGTTTGACCGCGTCGGCCATCCAGGTGTTAAAACGATGGGCTTTAGAAAGGCTGTGGAGGATGTCGTGGCCGTAGAGGTCGTCGTAGATATCATCAACGAGCCAGAAATACAAAATAATGAAGATAGCTTTGAGGCCGTCGCGCCAGGTGATTTTTTTGCCTTCGTTGTAGGTACGACCTCGGTAGGAGATGGGCACTTCATAGATGCGGCAGTTGCGCTTGGCAAATTTGGCGGTGATTTCCGGTTCAATGCCAAAGCGGTTGCTGCGGATGGGAATGGATTTGAGCAGACCGGTTTTGGCAACCTTGTAGCAGGTTTCCATGTCTGTGAGATTGAGGTCGGTGAAGATATTGGAAAGTGTGGTAAGGAAGCGGTTCATGACCGAGTGCCAGAAAAAGAGTACCCGGCGATAGTCGCTGGAAAGGAAGCGTGATCCGTAGACTACATCTGCGTCTCCGTTGAGTATGGGACGCAAAAGTTTGGAATAGTCCTGGGGATCGTATTCCAGGTCTGCATCCTGGATGATGGAAATGTCACCGGTAGCCTGCTGAATGGCCGTGCGGATGGCCGCGCCTTTGCCCTGGTTCACTTCGTGAAAATAGAGGCGAATTTGATCCGGGTGTTTTTGGGCGAGTTTTTCGAGCACAGCACGTGTGCCATCTGTGGAGCAATCGTCCACCATGATCAATTCACGGTCTAAGCCTTCCGGTAATGGGGCAGCCAGTACCTGGTCCACAAGTTCGCCCACGAAATACCGCTCGTTGTAAACCGGGATGAGGATGCTGAGTTTTTGGAATGCCATACAGGCGGTTTCCCATGTTATAAAGGCGTGAATTATTGTGCGGCCAGGATTTTGAAGAAGAGCCGCGTGAGCCAGAAACGGGTGGATTGATAATATTTTCCGGCAAAATAACACCGGCTTTCGTAGAGCATTTTTTTACGGGACCGGGGAACGGGTGATTTGTTCCGGAAGTGCACGATGGGCGAAAGCGGAAAAAACCAGCATTGCGCACCGGCCCGTCCGGCCCGGTAACAGAGGTCCACATCTTCGCAGTACATGTAAATGTTTTGATCGAAGCCGCCGAAGGATTCAAAGCGGTTGCGGCGGATCCAGATGTATGCAGCTGTTACCCAGTCTACGCGCCGGGCTCGGCCGTAGCCGGTCCAGTGTTGCTGGCAGAAGCGCCCGAGGGGTTCGCGCAGGAAGGAAATATGTTTAAGCAGGAAGTCCAGGCCGATGCGGGTGAAAGTGGGGAACGAACCCGTGGAGCGTTCCAGGTTCCCATCTCCATCGTGAATCAGGCCGCCTGCGACTTCGTAGTGTGGGTTTTCCTCCAGAAGGTGGAGGAGTTCTACCAGGGCGTTTTTCTCGACCAGTGTATCGGGGTTCAGGAACAGAAGTATGGGGGCTGTTGCGTGCTGCGCACCCAGGTTGTTGGCGTGGCCGAAGCCGACGGTATCCTCCAGGCGAATCAGTTTGCAGGCCGGGAATTTTTCACGGACCAGGTTGGCTGCGTTGTCGGAGGATCCATTTTCTACAACAATGATTTCGAGTTCTGGGAAAAGGGCCTGCTTTTCGAGTGATTCCAGGCAGGGGAGCAACCAGTCTCGGGTGTTGAAGTTGACGATAATGATGGAGAGTCTGGGCGTGGCAGGAAGCAAGTCAAGTTTCTCCATTTATCCTGCACAGTCCAGAACAACCAGGCAACCATGGTACGGCGGGCGATTGTATTGATGGAAATGCCATATTTGAAACCAGAAAACCAGGAATAGCCGTAGGAACGGAACTCGCTGTAACAGCATGTAGCGGTACCAGAGAGAACAATTGGACGTACCCTGGATACAGGCGTCGGGCAGTTTTTGTTGGACCAGGTCTACTTCCGGCAGTCCGTTCAAGAGGTGTTCGTTGGTGTTCGGTTCGGACGTTCCGAAGTATTTTTGATGGGCTGCGTTGAACAACTGATCGTACTCCAGGCCCCGGTAGCTGCCATCTTTGCTGACGGCCGGAAAGTGCAGGATCATCCTGTTTTTTGTGACGCGCTGCATTTCTTCCAGGCAGGTGGCCCGCATGGCATGGTTGGGGATGTGCTCCAGGGCGTCGACCGACAGGAGAACGTCGAAAGTTTTGTCCGGAAACGGCATGTGAAGTGCATCCGCACAGATGAGGCGCGCCTGAGAGGGCGCTTTTTTCAGGGCGGAAAGATTCAGATCCAGCGTGAAGATTTCGTAGCGAGAAGCATCTACCATATCCAGGATTTCGGCGGCACCTCCTCCTACGTCCAGGAGGCGTATCTTCTGTCCGGTGTGAGCGGATTCCAGATGCCGACGCACGAGGGAATATCGGTACCAGGTATCAATGCGTGCTTTACAACGCATGGCTTCCAGGGCTCCGTGCTGTTCCAGCCCCAGCAGGTTGATCAGTTTTTGCAGGAACCACCGGAGGGGCCAGTCCAGACGATCGAAAATTGTGTTCAGCGCTTTTCTTTGCATTCAGCCAGTCCGATTCGTGCGTAGGGATGAGTTGAGAAGGATGTCGGATAATATAGCATATCGCTGGGAAAAGGTCAAACGTCCGGCGGCAATTCTCTGGATTCTACAGGCGGCACCATTTCCTTGCGGAACGAGTTGCGAACGGTGCGGAATTCGTCCAGCAGGGTTCGGCCTTCCAGCGCGAGTAGGACCGCTGCGTAAACGAGAGAAAAGCAGACTATGCCTGAAAGGATTGCCAGGGGGGGCGAAAGCGGTTCGATAAAGCGGCCGACAGCGAGGCGGACGGCCAGGGCGGCGGTTGCAGAAAGCAGGGGCGGCAGTGCGGTTCGTAGCCAGGGAACGTCCACATAGCGGGTGGCGCGGCGAACGGCCAGGGCGAGACCGGCCATAACCGCGAGGTCCATGCCAATGGCCGCACCGATTGGACCCAGGGGTTGAATCAGGAGGGGTACCAGAACGATCAAGAGCCCGGCCTGGACGGAGGCGAAGAGGATGATGCCTTTCAGATCTCCGAGCCCCTGAAAGAGCGCATAGAGGTCTTCCAGGACAGGACGGCAGAGCGAGTAGACCACCAGCATTTGAAGGAGTGGGGCCACGGGCATCCATTTTTCATCGGCCAGGAAAGGGATCAGAGTGGGGGCTTCAACGGCCAGGATGAGCGAAGCGGGGGTTGCGGCCCTCAGGATGAAGCGGAGGGCGCGGCGGTAGGCGGCGGAGAGCTGTGTGCGATTGTTCTGATACCGCGCATATACGGTGCTGGTTACGCTGATAATCGTATGTGTGACTGCTCCGGTGGGGATCTGGGCGAACTGGTGGGCGCGGCCGTAAAAACCCAGCGCATTGCTTCCCAACAGGGTACCTACGAGAAACCGGTCGTAGCTCTGGATGAAGACCTGGAGGATGCCGCCCATCCAGAATCTGACTCCGTAGTGCATGAGTTTTCGGGCACCCGGGCTGTTGAATTCTCCTGGGCGGGGTAACCGGGGTGGCCTGCGGGTCCAGATCAACGTGGCATAAACGGTGACGTATCCAACGCTATAGACGGAATACCCCAGGATGAGCGCCCAGACGCTGTGGGTGAGAAAGGCAACGGCCAGCGCCACAATGGAGGCCAGCACGGTGGCAGAGGCATGGGAAAAAGCCAGCCGACCGAAATCGAGATCTCGTCGGATCTGGACTTCCGAAGTCCACAGCGCGTTGCGGAGCAGATCCAGGCCGGCAAAGATGAGCAGTACAGTGGCGACAATCCCTTCATAAAAAAAGAACGCCACGATGGAGGCCAGAAGCGTTCCTGCCGCCCCCAATCCCATGTTCAGGAGAAAATGTGTGGGGGCGAGTTCGTCAATGTGGTCGTGTTCGTGGAGCAAGGCCAGGTGGAGGCCCAGGTTGCGGAGGCTGATGACCATGGCCACCACGACCGTGGCCAGTTCAACGTCTCCGAACTCAGCTGGATCGAGCAGGCGCAACAGCAAGATAGTAGCAACCCAGTTGACCAGGCGGGCCACGTAGGCGCTGCCAATGGTCTGGAGTGCGCCGCGCGCGATTCGGTGCACAGGCGAGTGCTGCTCAGGCATTGGGGTTCTCTTTCGACCTGGGGAAAAAGAAGACAATGCCGATAATCAGGCCCAGGGTAGAGAGGAGAGAGATCCACCGGCAGGCCACGGCGATGGGGTCGCGGAAGCGAAATTCCACACGGTGCTCGCCAGCCCGGAGGGCAACGGCTTTCCAGACGTAGTTGGCTCGCAGGAGAGGTTCGATTTTTCCGTCTACGTACACGTTCCAGAAGGGATGGTAGTTTTCGGATATGACGAGCAGGCGCGGGCCTTGTGAGGAAACCTGGAGTTCGATGTGGCCTTCGCGCTCCTTGTAGGAAAGAAGCTCGAGGCGATCTGTTTGCAGGTCCGGGTCCGGATCTGGAGTAAAGCCGGGGGGTTCGGTTTCCAGAATGGCGGTTTGTGTGGGGGGAAATTCCGGGTTGGAGAGGTGTTGCAGGATGCGTATTTCGTCGGTTTCGACGGTGTACTGGGGGGCCAGATAGAACCAGGGCAGGGCGAGTTCGTTCTGGTAGATGTACAGCCCGTTGGCCGAGAGGGCTTCGGGCAGGCCCTGCAGAGCTTGGCGAGAGACGATATATTTTGTGTTGAGGAGGTTCAGAATGGCCAGATTCTGGAGGGTTTCGCCCTGGATGATTCGGTCGTAGCGCAGTACGGAGAAAGGCTCGTGGTGATCCACAGTGACTTTGTCTATGTAGGTGCGCATGCCCATGTCTTTGCCGGGAATGGGTACAGGGAGTGGGGAGAGAAACAGGACGCGGTAGAGGTCCTGGTTTCGGTTGAAGAAGTTGAATACGTCCGGGTACATTTGTTCGGGCGGCGGCTGGCGATTGGGGTCTGTATAGACGAGGAACGATTTGTCGATGCGCCAGGTGTCAAAAAGCATGAGAGGTAGGAGCAGGACAACAAGGAGTGCCGGTGAGAGGGATCCCTGGGTTCGCTTCCGGACAAGGAAGTAGAGCAGGGTGATGAGGGCGGCGGCTGTGAGAGCGCCCCGGCTGAGGTTGGGGAGATTGGCCTGGGCGATCTGGAGTTTGGAACTTGGAATATCCGACCAGAAGACGCCGGTCCAGAGTGACAGGGCGGCTCCTGGAGCCAGAGCAACCAGAAGGAGGAGGCCTCCGGCAATGCCGGAACCGATGGCAAGATTGCGCTGGAATTGAGAAGAAGGGTCCGGTTCACCCAGAAGACGGTCCAGGCCAATGGCCGCCAGGACGCAGGCGGGGAAGGCGAAGAGGAAGGCGATCATGCCGGGTACACGAAGTACCTTCATGCCGGGAACAAAGCGGTAGAGCAGGCCGTGTAGCGGCGTATGCGGGCCTAAGGAGAACGCAAGAGAAAGTAAAAAGAGAGCCAGGAGGAGCTGGACGCGGGGATCTTTCCGGGTTCGGGCAAGTGCCAGGGCGGCAAAGAAGAGTACGATGATGCCAAAGTACTCGGAGTTCAATTTGAGCGGATTGCGGCCCCAGTAGTGGTTTTCTTGCTGGGCAGGATCGAAGAAGTGTACGAATTCCGGGATGATCAGAGAGGCGATTTCTTCAGGGTGGAGTGCCCAGGACTGGGCGTATTCCAGACCTTTGCCTTCGCCTTCTGGCTGGACAGCACGGCGGGACTGGGTTTTGGTGTACCAGTATTGCGGGAATGTACCCACGGCACCAATGGCCAGCCCCAGACAAACGGCTCCTGCGCTGAAGAGGCTACGGCGCAGGGTAGCTGCGGTATTTTTTTCGAGACGATGGAGATGGAGTACCTGGAAGAGAAATAGGATCCCCAAGCCCCAGAGGCCGTAGTAGAGCATCTGGAGGTGGGGCGTGTAGATGCCGGCACCGATGCCTGCGCTGAGCAGCAGGAAGTAGATGGGCCGGCCTGTGAGGAGGCCCCGATAGAGACCCCAAACCATGAGAGGGAAGAGGGCAATGACGAGCATCTTGGCTTCTTGACCGGCGAAAATAAATGTGAGCAGGGTGGGTGTAGAAGCGTATGCGACACCGGAGAAGAGGGCCGTGAGTGGACGGAGGTTGAAGCCCCGGATGCAGAGGTACATGAAGTACCCCGCTGAAAACATAGCAAAAAAGTAACGCCAGCCCAGGTAGCGGTGGTGGCTGGTGAAGAGGGAGATGATGTGTAACGGGAAATACTGGGGCATGCGGGCGCCGGTCATAGGCGTTCCGCCCAGGTAACGCGTCCAGTTGGCGGGCTCCAGGTCTTTGACTTTTTGAAGAAAGGGTTCTTCTCCGGCGTGATATTCTGAGCCGGTGTCCTGGCCGACCATGACGTTGTCTGTAAAGACAAAGCCGGTGAAATAGACGATGCTCAGCAGGGCGAAGAAGATGATTGGGGCCCAGGTGGTAGAGAGAAACGGCTGGAAGCGTTCTAGCGGACTTGTAGAGGAAGAGTGGCTCTGTTTGGTGCGCGGGTTGGGTCGTTTGCCTTTCACGGATCAACCTCCGACGGCGGGTTGGGGAAGGGAGTCAGGCGGAAGGGGCGTGTTTCAGGTAGCCCCGTTCGAAGTAGGCCCGCTCGGTGCCCACGTTTTCAATATTGTATGGTTTACCGTCCACAATGCTCCTGGCTGCAAGAATACCCATTTCCAGCGAGTGGTCCTGGTTGGTGTATTTGAAGCGGCCGGGTCGGCCAATATAAATGAGGTTTGAGAACTGGTCGAGGTATGTGGTGACGGTATTTAAGCAGGTACGGTATTTCAGGTCGTACACGGGATATACATTGGCTTTTTTGATGTGGTGGATCTCCTGGACTTCATCGCGCTGAACCAGGTTGAGTTTTTCCAGCCAGGGAATAGCGGTTTCAAAAAGATCTTCTCTGGACATATTCCAGGTTTCGTCATCTTTCCAACAGAAGAATTCGATGAAGAGTGACGTTTTATCCTGGGGTGCCATTTTTTTCGAAAAGTTTTTCATTTCGGAAATTCTGCCGAAAGGAATCTCGCGGTCCGGGAAGTAGATCCACTGGTCTCTGGTGACAGACGGTTTGTTGAGGGTGAGGAAAAGATAGACCTGAGAGCGGTACCTCAAACATTCCAGTGCGTGCAGAACCTCTTTGGGTGGGGCAGGGTTGAGCAAGCGTGTGAAGACGGTGATGGGAATGGATGAGACCACGTGCTCTGGGGAGAACGTTTGTCCGGATTTGAGTGTGATCGAGGTGATACGATTGTCGTTGTGAAGAATCTGCTTGGGTTCATTTTCGAGCAGGACGGTATTTTTTGGTTCGATTTTTTTACGAATGCTTTCGTAGATCAGGCCGGTTCCCATGTCCGGGTAATAGAACTGGTCTACGAGGCTACGTGGCTGGTTGCCACGGAAGAGTGCGTTGGTCATCAGGCTTCGCAGGGAGAGGCCTTTGATGCGTTGCTGGGCCCAGTCCACAGAGAGCTGGTTGCAAGATAGACCCCAAATTTTTTCGGTATAGTTGAGGACGTTGAATTCCGCAAGGGTGCGCCCAAAATTTGAGATTGCAAATTCTTCAAAATTCTGGATTTTTCGACGCCTAATTCGTTCGATGAGGTAGTCGAAGAAAGCCCGGAAGGCTTTCCCGAGGCCCATATTGGTGAGGGCGTCTTTCCATTCGACAGGATATTTATAAAACTTCCCGTGGATATAAAACCGGGTATACCGGTTCACCTTGATCCACTGTTCGCCGATCAAGTCTTCAATAAAGTCGTAGAGATACTGATTTTGGCTGAAGAAGCGATGTGGGCCGTTGTCTGTGCGGAAGGCACCGAACTGATAGGTGCGAGACAATCCGCCCACGCCAGTGTCTTTTTCTACAACGGTGAACGCCTGGTTGGCTCTGTAGAGTTCCATTGCGCAGGCCAGGCCTGCGGGACCTGCGCCGAGAATCAGGGTGGAATTCTGGCTCATAGGGGGTGGGGTGATGTTTGGTTCGGGTTTTCAGGTGCGCCGATCCATTGGATAAGTTTTTTCAGTGAGTACACACAGCCAAATACAAGTAATGCCAGGCCAAAGAACATGGCAAGAGTTGATCCGGTTCCCAAAAATCCAGTGCGTAGCGCATTGATCCACCAGAGGTCGAGCATGTCGTAATTTTCCAGGGAAGGTGCCAAGAGAGGGTATGCTGGATAATTCAGTGCGGTTCCCATAAAAAAACGGGAGGCGGCCGAGGCGATCTGATAATATGCTCCCAGAGGTGGATAAAACAGAGGCGAAAAAAAAAGTTCCTCCACACGATCTGGGGTGACCAGGATTTTTTCAAGGGCAAAGCGGGTAAAGAGGTGGTAATTGATTAGAGACAGGGGGAGATGGATCAGAATACCGATTACGCCAAGCGAGAAGGCGACGGTGCGCTGGAGCGATTTTGTTTCGAGTAGACTGCCCAGCGGGAGAAGAAGGAATGGGAGCACGGGCAGCAGGAAACGCGATCCAAGCGAGTGGCCGCCATGCCAATTTCCGTAGAAGGCGTAAAAGAGAAGGTGTTCCACGAGCAGAGCGGCGAAAAGCCAGGTTTCTCTGCGGTGAGAAAAGGCCCACTTCCGAAATGCGAATGGGGTAAGCAATGCAACTGGCAAAAAAGGAAGCAGGCCGCGACCGGGGCTCAGAAGCAGGCCGAAGAGTCCGGTGGCAAACTGGACCGGATTGAGATTTAAGAAACCGCCGATGCGGTCGAAGTCGACCAGGTGATAGCCGGTTTTTAAAATGCCGCCGTAACGTGCCCAGTTGTACCAGGCGGCAAGGATGGCAAAAAAAGCCAGAGGAATAAGCAGGGCGGCAAGCGTGCGAACTTTGAGAGGACGGGACCGGAGGTCGGCCCAGAGGTATATGGCGAAAAGGGGTAGCGTGATAACCGCATAGATTTTGGTGAGTACAACAAGGCCAGCCAGGGCACCGGCAAAGGCGAGTGCGATCGGTTTTCCGGATTGCCGGTAGGTGTGCAGTGCAAAGGCTGTTCCCAGAAAGGTGAGGCCGAGCAACGGTTCGGAAAATCCGTAGGAGGCATAAGGGAATGTAAGAGATCCCAGCCCAAAGATGCCGGTAAGAAACAGGCAGGTGTACTTGCTGTAGCCAAGGTTGCGCCCAAAGAGAAAGAAGAGTACGCACCATGCGGCAGCGATGCCGGTGTTGGTCATGGAGACGGTGAACATGGTGATGTAGTCCGAGGGGATGGAGGGCAAGATGCGGGATGCCAGGCGGCCCATTGTATAGAGGGGGATTTCGAAGAGGGCCAGCCCCAGGCCGTAAGGAGAGTAGGTTCGCCCCATTTCTGCTGTAATTCCACCCCCGGGTCCGGCGGCGTACTGGTTTTGCATTTCGGGGATAAGGAAGGGGCGGTCTCCAATGGCCAGGTCTCCATCCAGGACGATGCTTTCGGCGGTGAGATAGATCCAGAAGCCGTCGCCGCCGTAGTGCCCACTGGCGGTGAGCAGGTACAGGCAAAGAAAGAATATGCCAATCCAGCCCGCTGCGGCCCGGTTGTTCAAAATGCGTTCTCCTTTTCGGCTCTGTGTTCAATCAAGCTGGAGATTTTTTTAATGGAACCGTATGAGGTCCGCGGCGCAGATATGTGGTTGCGAAGGCATAACTGTACCAGCGCAGGTATTCGGGTAACCAGCGGAGAACTTTGAAGCGGCTCGTACCCCGGGTTCGTTCGAACCAGAGGGCGGGGATTTCGGCAATGTTCCAGCCCAATCGGTGACATTTGACGAGTAGCTCGATGCTGTAGGCAAACCCAACGGAAGATTCGACTTCGATTTGGTCAATGACTTTTCGAGAAAAGAGGCGCAGGCCGTTGCTGGCGTCCCGGGTAGGCAGGCGTGCGAGATAATACAACGTAAAGGCCGAAGTACGCACCAGGAAAGATTTCAGCCAGGGTGCGCCTTCCATGCAGCCGCCATCTATGAAGCGGCTGGCCGCGACAATTTCACTTCCCTGCTGAAATTTTTCGCTCATCTGATCTACGATGCCGGCGTTGACGGTATCGTCGGCAGGCCACATGATAACGGCGTCTGCATTGCTGGTACGAAACCCGGTGAGTACGGCACCGTGGGCTCCCTGACCTTGATTTTGGACGGTGAGAACCTCGCAACCGCCGCTGAATTTTTTCAGGGCTTCCAGTGTGTTGTCATTTTCATGGTCGTAGCAGATCAGCACGCGGAAGGGCGTTTTTACGGAGGCACAGAACACGTCCAGAACGTCCAGGATGTTGTCGCCTTCGTTGTAGACGGGGATGATGATGTCGATGTTGGGCATTGCTGTCCCCTGTCAGTTCCGGTCGTTTTTTATAATCCGGGGCGTGGGCAGGGGAACGATATAGTCTCCACGGAACCCTTTTTCGGTAAGCTTGGGAATGAGTTCTTCTGCAATATGCCAGGAGAAGAGCAGGGCATATTCGGGCTGGTCTTCAAAAAGTTTGGACTCTTCCAGGACGGGGATGAGCGTTCCGGGCATATATTTGTCGATCTTGTATGAGCCTTTGATTTCCAGGATGCAGTTGACCATTTCGTGATCCAGGCCTGTGTAGGTAATGAGGGTGCTGGCCCGAGAAGGTGCGCCAATCCCGTAAATGGCGTGCCCTTTTTTTTGGATGTCTCCAATCAGAGTCAGGAGATCCAGCTTGCTTTGCATCACGTCCCGCGCAAAACCACGGTAGGTTTCCAGATTCAGGAGTCCGGCGTTTTTTTCTTCGGCCAGAAGTTCTGGAACTGAACTGTGGATTTGGGATTGCCCTTTTCGGGCGGCAAAAACACGGATAGACCCGCCGTGAGTTGGGATGCGTTTTACGCGGAAAATTTCCAGGCCGTGTTTTTCAAAGAGATATTTTAGTGCGTGCAGAGAATAATACCGCAGGTGTTCGTGATAAATGGTGTCGAACTGAAGGGTGCGGATGAGGTCGAGCAGATAATGAGATTCGGAAATGAAGACGCCGTTTTCACCCAGGAGCTCCAGAATGCCATGCATGATTTCGTCCACATCTTTCATGTGGGCAAAAACGTTGGCCGCTGTGATGATGTTTGCACGCCCGTGGTTTTCGCGAACCGTGGCAGAGGTTTCTTTTGAGAAGAATGCCTGGAACGAATCGATGCCGCGCGAGTTGGCCAACTGTGCTTTGTCTGTGGGTTCGATGCCGAGGACCCGGCAGCCACCCTTTTTGAAGTTGGAGAGCAATGTGCCGTCGTTAGAACCAATGTCGATGGCGAATGTGGATTCGGTGATCGTAAAGAGTTCTCGACATTGTTCAAAGAGGT
>JAQCGA010000512.1 GCA_027619145.1 bacterium
GGGCGGCCGTTTACGCACGGGTTTGAAGTATATCTGGAAAAGGCAACGGTTATTTATGAATTTGGTACGGTGGGAGGGAAGCCGATGCTGTCCACGCCGCTGACACTGCTTACGGCAGATGGGAAGGCAAAAACGCCGAAGCTGGGGTCGGGCGATCCGGTAGAAGCGTTTACACAGGAGATTCAAGCAGCCGTAAACCAGGTTGCCAGGGGAGTGGTTTCACCTGAGCTTTCCGGGCAACGGGCTGCCGACGCGCTTCGGTTGTGCTTTAAAGAGGTGGAGGCAGTTCGGCGGGGTAGGGCTGTAAAGGTTCGATGATTATAAGTTGTCTTTGAGCCAGGTGAGTACTTCGGCACGTGCGATTGCATTGTTCAGGAGCACCACGCCCTTGGCTGTACCCTGATAGCCGGTCACGCGATGGGGGGCTTCGGTGCGTGCGGCGAGATCTTCGGAGGAGGTGTAGGTGTAGCCGTCGCCGAAGGCGGCCAGGAAAAGAATGGTGTGCGGGTGAAAGTTTGTAAGGTCCTCACCGATCAATACCGTTTGTACTGCACGGGCAATGGGTGAAAGGGAGACAGTGGTTTTGATTTCGGGGAAGATACCCGAACTGACAAATGCGATGTTGGCACCAATGTCTGCGCCTATGACGCCGATGCGTTGCGTGTCCACCTCGGGCCGAGCGTTGAGCCAGGTGATGGCGCCTTCTACGTCGAGCGGCATGTCGTTGACATCTTCCAGGCTGAAGCGGTTGAACGGCGAAAACTCTCCGTTTTTGTTCTGGCTGTTGCCGTGGCCACGGAGGTCGAAGGCCAGAACGTGGTAGCCTGCGGTGGCGAGATCAGGGACAAAAGGAAACCACTGGATGTGGTTTTGCTCGAACATGTGCAGGAGGATGACCGCTGGACGTTTGGCCGGGGGCAGGTTAGATGTAAACCAGGTGCCAGAGATGGCGTAGCCGTCTGTTGTGGTAAAAGTGATGGGGAGCGAGGTGATTTGTTCGCCTGTATTTTTCGGTGTTTCAATCGGGTTGTTGGTACCACAGCCCGCCAGAAAGAACAGGAAGAGCAGGAGGAAGCAAACGGCGCGCATTGTTTTTTCTCGCGTACGGTTTGTAGAGGAATTGGTGTTCAACGATAAGGTAACCGAATTGCGGAGTAGAAACAAGAGGATCTGTGGCGGGTGTGTCAAAATTGGAAGGGCGTCGCACAGGCCGCATCAACCATAAAAAAGCAGAGGAGTTGAATATTATGGCAAATCTGGAAGTTATTCCATCCGGCGGTGCATTGGGCGCTGAGATTCGGGGGGTGGATTTACGCCAACCGTTGACAACGGCACAGGCGGAGCAGGTCAAGGCGGCGTTTCTGGAACATTGTGTTATTTATTTGAGAGACCAGAAAATTAGCGAAGAAGATCAGGTGCGTTTTACGCGGCATTTCGGAAAGCCCGTGCCTCATGTACGTGAACAAGCAGACCGGCGGATTAAAGAGATTTTTATTATTTCCAACGTGTCCGAAGATGGAAAGCCGATTGGGGCGCTGGGTAACGATGAGATTCAGTTCCATTCGGATCTTTCCTATATGCAAGAGCCAGGTTCGGTTTCGATGCTGTTCGCGGTTGAAGTGCCGGATGAGGGTGGAGATACGATGTGGGTGAATGGGTATAAAGCGTACGAGGAGTTGGACGAGGAATTGAAACAGCATGCAGAAAATTTGAAGGCTGTACATTTGCATCCGAGACCGCAGCAGAATCCGCCTACGCCCGCTGTACACCCGGTATTTCGTACGCATCCGGAAACGGGTCGCAAGGTGGTGTACGTGAGTCCGCATCTGACTTCACATATTGAAGAGGTAAGCGAAAAGGAGAGCCGGGAATTGCTGGACAGGCTGATTGCCCATGCGACTCAACCGCGGTTCGTATGGCGGCACAAGTGGCGGGTTGGAGATTTGTTGATGTGGGATAATAGATGTACGATGCACCGGAGAGAATCGTTTGACAACAACAAACGCAGGGTGATGAAGCGGACTCAGATTTTTGGAGATGCGCCTTTTTAGTGCTCCTACGTCGTCATGCTTGTGGAAGCAAGGATCCATGAGCTCCGTGAATTTCTTATTATGTTGTTGGGACTGGACCCCCGCTTATGCGGGGGTGGCTGCATTGTTTTACCATTTGAAATTGAGTCATAAAAAAGGTCCGGGAATATTCCCGGACCTTTTTTTTATTGTATCTGTGGACGGATCAGCTCTGTGGTCGACCCATGACGGGATAGGCCGGGTCGTTGAAACCGAAACCGGTGTGCTCGCCGGGTGGGACCAACCGATCGATTTCTTCCAGGGCCTGGTTCTCCATTTGCCAGCCCATACATCCCAGATTGTCTTCCAGATGTTCCATGGTTCTGGGACCTACCAGGGCTGAAGTGACGATGGGGTTGCCCAGGACCCAGTTGAGGGAAAATTGGGTGAGGGTTTTTCCGTGGGCGTCGGCAAGAGGTTTGAGCTTCTGTGCAACCTCGAAGCTTTCTTCGCGGAGTTCAGTTTGTAGCATCCTGCGGTCTCCACGTGCGCCACGTGAGCCTTCGGGCAGGGGTTTACCAGGGAGGTATTTCCCGGCAAGTACGCCTCTGGCCAGCGGGCTGTAGACCATGGCACCGATGCCGTGTTCTTTGCAGAGGGGGAAGAGTTCGACTTCGGCATCGCGGTTCACAATGTTGTAGAGGGGTTGCACGCAGGCCACGGATGCCAGGTTTTTCTTGTCCGAAATCCAGAGGGTTTCGCAGACCTGCCAGGCGTAGTAGTTGGACATGCCAATGTAGCGGACTTTGCCCTGGCGCACGAGATCGTTGAGGGCTTCGAGGGATTCTTCGAGGGGGGTACTGTAGTCGGGTTTGTGGAGGATGTAGAGGTCGATGTGATCGGTACCGAGGCGACTGAGGCTGTTTTCCACTTCATTGAGGATGTGATATCGGCTGGCGCCACCGGCATTGGGTCCTTCGCCCATGGGGTTGATGACTTTGGTGACGAGGACAACACGATCTCGCCGGTCTTTGATGGCTTTGCCCAGAACGCGTTCGGATTCTCCGGCATTGTACACGTTGGCCGTGTCGATGAAGTTGATGCCTTCGTCCATGGCGCGGTGGATCATGCGGATGGATTCGGTTTCTTCTGTGGGGCCGCCGAACATCATGGTGCCCAGGCAGAGGCGCGAGACTTTGACGCCGTGTTTCCCAAGGTTGACATAGTCCATTGTATGACTCCTTCAGTGATCATGGGTTGTGATGTGTGGAACGTGCAACTTACACATATTTGCCTGGGGACGCAACTGTGGTGTGCTGGATAGATTTGGGGCCGACCTTTTTGCTTGCCCGAAGGGTTTGGCCAAGTGTACCATATCCAGAGGGCCACTGCCCGTGCTGTGGTCCCTCTGGATGATTCTTGTGTTGCCGCATTTCTACTCTATGGATTCGACGGAGGTTGTGGATGCAGTTCGTTGCAGATGTTCACCTTCATTCCCGGTACGCGGTTGTGTCGAACTCGGATGCACATTCGCCACAGAAGGTGGCGCGAGAGGCCACGTGTTATGATACGGAGCTGTCGTATGCAGGAATCTATGAGGCGTTGAAAACGAACGATCCTGGGCGCTTTACGGGTACCCTGGAGTTTTATCCGGAGGAAGGCAAATACCACCTGGACGGGCATCGCAAATGTGAAGTGTGCTGGGAGCCGAAACAGTCGCTGGCTGCGAACAATTTGTGCCC
>JAQCGA010000513.1 GCA_027619145.1 bacterium
GGCAACGGCCGCCGAGCATGTTGTAAATGGGTTGGCCTGTGTACTGGCCCACAATATCCCATAGGGCCACATCAACGGCACTGATAGCCCGGGTTTCAGAACCGGCAAAGCCAAAAAAATTGACCGTCGAAAACATATTTTGCCAGTGATTTTCAATATCAAAAGGATTGCGCCCCAGGAGAAGGTTAGCGAACACATCATGGACCACGGCGCTGACGGCCCGAGATACATAGTAGGTTTCACCCAATCCAATCAG
Source organism: bacterium (assembly GCA_027619145.1). The sequence continues at coordinate 257 of JAQCGA010000513.1, forward strand.
ACCATCATCGGTATGGATTCGCACCCAGGTTGTATTCGGTTGTTCATCGAGCCAGATTGTTTCAATGCGGGTAATTTTCATCCTACATGCTCCCCTTTACCTGTTTCACGGGTGAACACGGGCTTTGGTCGCTCACCACCCTGACCTCCTCTTTTTCTCCTCAGCCCTGGAAGATTGTACACCTCGAAAATGCCTGCGTCGTATTCTTCCAACGGATATGGGCGACCACCCATACCTAATGATCGGATAATCGTATAGTGCGCGAGTGTCTGACCTGCATTGCTTCAGCAGTCGAGTATTTCCATGCCTGATTGAGATCATTTATGGAAAACTGAATTTGTCCTGCTGCTGTTACTCATGTATTCGCCTTCTTAAACGCACCGAGTTCACGAAAATCCTCGTCTCCCATAGCGGCGAAGTGGAAAATTGCAACGCCAGATGCGCCTAATTGAAGAGCGTCTTCGGCTTGCTGGATCATTTCTGCCGGCGTGATTTCTCAGGCACTGCTCTTGCGGCCAATGCCGTCATAAATCGGTACAGATTTGCCAATCAGCGACATCTGTTCAGAGAGACGTTCTCTGTGAACTTTTCGGTCGGTATCATAGTTCATTGGACAAATAAAGTCCATGAACCCGTCCCTGGCCCATTGCGCCCAATCTTGCCCCTCCACAAAAGCAGATCCAAAGTAGTCGGCCCGTGCAGCCATTGAAAGGGCGAGCCCCACCTCATCGACAGTACCTTTCACTTGCTCATCATTGCCAACAAAATCACGATCGAGATGACACCAACATGCGATTTTCATAACTACATCTTCTTCTCTCACTGTGCAGGCGCACGTCCCGGCGTTCCAAAAAAACCTGGATGTCGTACCCCTTCCCTATGAGGTGTTCGACAACACGCCTTCCCAGTCAGCCTGCTGCTCCTGTTACTAAAATCATGGCAATCCTCGGTGTAGTCGTTCTTCACGTGACATCCCTCCGTTCATCGAGTGGAATGATATATGTGGAAATCTCTGGTACAAGTCAAGTTTCAAATCGTGATGCTGCAGATTGGGTAAGGGGATGGCAGTCTGAGTATTTCGGGGTCTCCTGGACAGTGTAATTACTGAATTTCGGACGTAAAAAAGCCCCAGGCACAAATGAAGCGCCTGGGGCTTTCAGAATGTAGAGTCGATTCTCGTTCGTTATTCCGAGGACGCTCTGCGTGAGTGCGGATTCCTGGAAGGGGCCGCTGAGTTTAGCGTTCGTGCCGCTACGTGCCCTGTTGCAGTAGCTTGCCCTGGACAGTATCGAGAACATTGTCTCGGATATAGGAGCTGGCGTGCAGGATCTCAATACCGATGATCTCGCCTTTGGCATTGAGTTCCACTGTGATGTTTGGCGACAACTCCACACTATTCTCTTCGGTGCCATCTTGTATGTTGATGTGAATGATGTCGTCGGCTTCGAAGTATTGCATTCTGGGGTTACTCATTTGAATACCTTCCTGTTTTGATACGAAAATTAATCTGCCGACGAGTGGTGGCATGGACGGTGACGGGAGTTAAAGAGGTCTCGGACTCCTCGTATGGGACGAGAATAATAGCGTTTTTGTGCTTCCCAATTGCGATGTGACGGTGGGTTTCGTTGTCAATGTACCGTTCGCTGGTGTGTCTGACAATCTGTTCAATGGCGACAAGGTCGAATTCTCTCTTGAACAATCGATATTTCATGTATTCAGTCCAGATGATGTCCTTCATGGGATCTCTCTGGTATCGCTAACTATATAAATATACAGATTGAAAGTAATATTCTCGCAACGGAATGTTTTTTCAGGTGACACGGCCAACAGGTTTGTCCGGGTTGGTTCACGATCATATATGTAGAAATCTCTGGTACAAGTCAAGTTTCAAATTGTGGTGCTGTAGACCTATAAAAGGGAGAGGTAGCCCGTGTACTTCGGGCCTTTGATATAGGGTTACGCACTGTATCCTGGAAATAAAAAAGGCCCCAGGCACAAATGAAGCGCCTGGGGCCTTTTGTGTTCTGCGGATCGATCAGTCTGCGGCCACTTCGTGGCTGACGCCCGAGCAGAAGGCGATGTAGTCGATCAGTTCGGTGATGGTGGGATTGTCACCGCAGACGGGGCAGTTGGGATCTCGACGGATCTTAAAGTTCTTGAAGCTCATGGCCAGGGCATCGTACATCAACAGACGGCCAATGAGGGGGTCGCCCTGGCCCAGGATGAGTTTGATGACTTCCGTGGCCTGGATGATGCCAACGGTGCCCGGCAGGACGCCCAGGACGCCGGCTTCGGAGCAGGAGGGGGCCAGTTCGGGTGGGGGAGGCTCCGGGTAGAGGCAGCGGTAGCACGGGCCTTCGGAGTCGCAGGGGTAAATGGTGACCTGGCCGTCGAAGCGGAAGATGCTGCCATCTACAATGGGTTTCCTGGAAAATACGCAGGCGTCGTTGATCATGTAGCGGGTGGGGAAGTTGTCGCACCCGTTGACGACGATGTCGTATTGGGAGACGATGTCCATCACGTTTTCAGAGTTGAGGTACTTTACGTATGGAATAATATTGCAACCCGGGTTCAGGTCGTGCAGGGTTTCGTATGCAGAGATGGCTTTGGGCCGGCCTACATCGGATGTGCCGTGCAGGATCTGGCGTTGAAGATTGGTTACATCTACCACGTCCGCATCTACAATGCCAAGGGTGCCCACGCCGGCTGCAGCCAGGTAATACGCCGCAGGGCTGCCCAGGCCGCCTGCGCCAATCATGAGGACTTTTGCATCGAGGAGTTTGCCCTGGCCTTTTTCGCCAACTTCTGGGACCAGGAGGTGTCTGGAGTACCGCTGGACTTCGGCTTTGCTGAGGGGCCGGTCGCGGTCTGTGGGAAGGCCGGCTTCGACCCACGCGCTGTACCCGCCTTCAATGGCGGTAACCGCTGTATAACCCATGTCCTGAAGGTCTCGGGCGGCCAGCAGGCCCTGGTATTCATCTCCGTAAACGAGGATGGATGTGGAGCGGTCGTTGGCCATGCCTTCTATGCGGAGTTCCAGGAAGCCCCGGGCCAGGCTTTCTGCGCCAGAAATATATCCGTTTGCATAGGCTTCCCGTTCACGCACATCCAGGAGCAACACGCGACCCTCACCTTCGAGGCGTTTTTGTGCTTCCTGGGGAGAGAGGGTCTGGACCTGTGATTTGATTTTTTGGAGTAAGGTCTCAAAAGATGTGACCATATGGTGCCCCCTTGATGGCATTGGGTGAAAACAGCGTTTTGAAGCACAAGGCGAAATCCTGTGCCGGGTCCAGTGGAGATTTGGATAATTTAGCAAATGCTTGTGTTGAATGCAAAACCGGACGGTGCATATAAGCGGAGTTAAGAGATGGTAATTTCGGGTCCGGACTCTTCCAGTGCACCTACCCGTTCTACTACCTGGCGTGCGATGTCTTTGAAAATGATGCCTTCTTCAGAATCTGTTGAGGCGGCCGGTGTGCCGGTG
>JAQCGA010000514.1 GCA_027619145.1 bacterium
GCCACGCGGTACAGCCAGGTGCGCAACCGGCCGGTGTTGTCTTATGTGCAGCAGGCGCTTTCGTGGAAGGATCAACAGTTTGTGGAGGAAATGGCACCGTTGCAGGTGATGTTGTCCAATGGGTTCCGCTTGAAGATTCGGTACCGGGAAGATGGGCCGCCGATAGGTCGTGCAAAAATACAGGCGTTGTACGAGGTGCACGAGACGCCGCTGGTGGGCGGTGGGCGACAGAAGGTATTGCTGGAGATTCTGGCGCCGAATTTTCGACCGGCCCAGGTTACGGATGATTTACCGGGGTTCTGGGAACGGACGTACCCGGAGTTGAAGAAGGAGTTGAAGCGGAGATATCCCAAACACGAGTGGCGGTGAACAGTTGTGGGAAGGAGTGATTTTGGATACATTAAAGGGCACTCGATCAGAAATCAGGAGGGCGAATGGCTGCGGACAAGGCGGTTCGCGTGGGGATCTACGGTGCGGGGTCCTGGGCGAATCGGACGCATATTCCAAATTTGCAAAAGCTGGATGGGGTAGAGGTTGTAGCGGTGTGTGATGTGGGAGAAGAAGCACGGCAGGCAACGGCGGAGCGGTTTGAGATTCCAGGTGTGTACGGGGATGGGTACGAGATGCTGGAGAGGGAATCTCTGGATGTATTGTATTCGGTTGTACCGGCGTTTGCGCGGACGGATGTGGAGGCGCGGGCTGCTGAGAAAGGAATTCATTTGTTCAGCGAGAAACCACAGGCGCTGGAGATGCGGGTGGCCTTGAGGATTGATGAGGCGGTACGGAAATCGGGCGTGGCGAGCACGGTGTGTTTTCGAGAGCGGTACCGGCCTTTGTTTCAGGAGGCGAAGCGGTTGTTGGCGGATAAGAAGGTTGTGCACGTGGAGTTTCGGTCGATGGGGGGAATGCCGGAGGTGGTGCCGCTGGAAAATCGTACGTCATGGTGGCAGCAGATGGAGAAATCGGGTGGTTCGGCATTTGACTGGGGTGTGCACGCGGTAGATTATACGCGGTTTATGACGGGGCTGGAAATGGAGCGGGCGCAGGCATTTTATTACGAGCGACCGGAGGCGTTCTGCAGGCCGCTTTCGTCTTCGTTCCATTTTTGTCTGAGCAACAGGGCGACCATGACGATGGCGTTTGTGTCCGCTGGTGGAGGGAACAAGCAGGTTCCCTGGTTTACGTTTTATGTTGAGGGTGGGCGGTTGGAGGTTTTTGGATATGAACGAATTGATGTGGATGGAGAGACGGTTTACAAAGGCGAGGCGTTCGATCCGTGGTTCGAGCAGGATCGGGTGTTTATTGAGGCTGTTCGGTCTGGAGATCGGAGCGCAATTTTGAACGATTATCGCGATGGACTGTACAGTCTGGCACCGGTGCTGGCGGGGTGGGCATCTGCGCGTCAGGGCGGTGAATGTGTGGACGTGCACGCGTTTATGAAGGGGTGAGGATTCGATGTTGTTGGGGCGAAAAATCTTTCGTCTGTCTGGAATCGCTGATGTCAACAGGAGGGTTGAGGGAGACGATGACGCTGGTAGAACGGGTTGTGACCTACGGTCGGATGATTAAATTTTCGCATAGTATTTTCGCACTGCCGTTTGCATTTAGTGGTGCGGTGCTGGCTTCGTTGGTGGCTGAGATTACGCCTGCGCAGGTGTTCTGGATTGTGGTGGCTATGGTCGGCGCACGTAGCGCGGCGATGGGGTTTAACCGGCTGGTGGACCGGGCCATTGATGCGGAGAATCCGCGGACAGCGGTGCGGGAGTTGCCCCGGGGTGTGATTTCACCGGGGGCGGTGCGTCTGTTTGTGGTTGTTTCTTCTGTGGTGTTGATCTTTGCGGCGTATCGGTTGAATCCGCTCTGTTTTGCGTTGTCTCCGGTTGCGCTGGCGATTGTGTTTTTCTATTCGTATACCAAACGATTTACCTGGGCAACACAACTTTTCCTGGGACTTTCACTGGCGGTGGCACCCATTGGGGCGTGGATTGCGATTACGGGAAATCTGGGCCCTGAGATTCTACTTCTGGGCGGTGCGGTGTTGACGTGGGTGGCAGGGTTTGATGTGATCTATGCTTGCCAGGATATTGCGTTTGATCGAGGGTACGGGATTTATTCGATTCCGCAACGATTCGGGGTTCGGACGTCTTTGTGGATTGCGCGAGCGTTGCACGTGGTTTCGTTTGGGTTGATGCTGGCGGTGGGTGTTCACTTTTTGCTGGGGAATGTGTATTGGGTTGGGATGGGGGTGGTGGGTGGGCTGATTGTGTATGAACACGGGCTGGTGAAGCCGGAGGATCTGTCGAAGCTGGGTGTGGCGTTTATGAATATGAATGCGGCCATCAGTATGGTGTATTTCGTTTTTACGCTGGGAGATGTTCTGTGGCGATGAACCGGATTACGGTTGCAGTGACGGGCGCAAGCGGTGCAATTTATGCATTGCGTTTGTTGCGGGCGCTGCTGGTGAACGGCGACCATGTAGACCTGGTGGTGTCTGAGTTTGGATGGATGTTATTGCGGGAAGAAGGTGGGTTTGAAGGGAAGCAGGGGGAGTTTGGGGAGTTTCTGGTTGGGCAGTACGGGGAGGAGGTTCGGAAAGGAAAGGTGGAGATTCATTCACCGGGTAATCTGGCAGCGCCTATTTCAAGCGGGTCTGTTCGGTCGCGGGGGATGGTGGTTGTGCCGTGTTCGATGAAGACGCTTTCCGGTATTGCCCATGGGACGTCGAGCAATTTAATTGAACGCGCGGCAGATGTGACGCTGAAGGAACGGCGTCCGTTGGTGTTGGTGCCCCGAGAGACGCCGATGAGTCTGATCCATTTGCGGAATCTGACGGCAGCGGCCGAGGCGGGGGCTGCAATTGTGCCGGCGATGCCCGCGTTTTACCAGAAGCCGGAGACGTTTGACGATCTGGCGGATTTTATTGCAGGGCGGGTGATGAATGTGCTGGGGATTGAACACGATCTGTTTCCGGCGTGGGAAGGAATGTAGGAGTGGCTCTGAAAATACCTTATTTGCTTTTGTCGTGTGAGGAGTAAATGAAGATGTTTCCAGGTTTGAAGCGCACGGGTTTATCCCGTGCGCTTTTTTTAATTTCCAGAGGTGGGGATTGTTCTTCGAGTGTAGATTCCGCGTTCTGAGGTGATTTCAAGGGTGAGCTCGGGGCTGGATGTGCGGATGACCCATTCGAGGTCCACCCTTCCGGTGCGTGCGGGGAGGTGGTCGATTTCCAGGCTTTGAGCGCCGATGATGATTTCCAGGTTTTCGGGGCTGTTGAGTGAGACGGTGGGTTTCGTGTGTGGGTGTGTGTCCTGACCCTGACGGGTGACGGAGGTGGAAAGCGTGCCGGTATTTCGGATTTCGGTCGTGAGTTTATAGAGACCGTCGGACAGCGGTGTGACTGTGGTGTTCGATATTTCGATGCGGGGTCTGTGAGCGGCATGGTGCAGGACAAATTCTGTGCTGCGCTGGCAGACAGCTTCCATTTCATCTGGGGGCGGGTTGCTCCAGAGGATATAATTCCAGCCGCCAATTTCGATCGGGCCAAGTTGAGGGTGGTTGAAGGGTTTCCAGTTGGTAAAGAGTTCCTGGTCCGGGTGTTCGTCGTTCCATTTCAACTGGGCGAGGCCGTCGGTTTCTTCGCGGGCGTCGGGCGGCTTTTCGCGCTGGAGTTCGTCCAGGCCCAGGTAGTTGTAATGCATGCCCAGTTCAATGATGAAGGGGAT
>JAQCGA010000515.1 GCA_027619145.1 bacterium
GTGTCGGGTTTGCTGATGGCGGACCCCCGGTTGGTTCCGGAGGCCCGCTCTGTGCAAGAAATTACCTACAGAGAGATCCGCGAGTTGTCTTATATGGGAGCTTCTGTGTTTCACGACGAGGCGATGTTCCCGGTTCGTGAGGCGTCTATTCCGGTACATATCCGCAATACAAACCGTCCGGAGGACCCTGGAACCCGGATTGTGCCCCACCGTGAGTTGACCGAAGAAATGATTGTGGGCGTAGCCGGAAAGCCGCATTTTAAGATGTTGTACATTGAAAAAGCGATGATGAATCAGAAGAGAGGGTTCGGCCGAAAAGTACTGGAGGTTGTTGCTTCCCATGACATCAGTTACGAACACACGCCTTCTGGTATTGATTCCATGTCGGTCATCATGCACGATAGCCAACTGGACGGCAAAGGCGAGGCATTGCTTTCAGATATGGAGCGGATTTTACAGCCGGACAAAGCTGAACTCATCCCAGGGCTCGCACTGATTGCCACCGTGGGCGAGGGGATGTCTCACCGGGTAGGAATTGCGGCCCGGCTGTTCGGGGCACTGGCCGAAGCTAAAGTGAATGTTCGGGTCATTGACCAGGGTGCGTCAGAAATCAATATTATTGTTGGCGTGGTAGAAGAAGATTATGAGCGGGCGGTGCAGACGGTGTACCGAGCATTCGTATCTTAACTGGCCATTGACGCGGAGGTCGATTCCCAAAGAGGAATCGGCCTTTGCTGTAATTTTTTGGCTGGTTCGCGCCAGCTCTGGAGGCAGTTGCCATGAAGCGTATTGCAGTCTTGACAGCCGGGGGCGATACACCGGCGCTGAATGCTACCATTCACGGCGTAGTGGCTCGGGCAAATCAGCTTCATGTGGAAGTCTTTGGTTTGATCAAAGGGTACAATAGTCTGTTCAATCCGAGGGTACCGCACGTACACCTGAATCCGCTGTTTCGAGAAATTCCGGAGCTGGACGCCACGATAGGGGGTACCATCCTGGGCGCGTCTCGGGATTATGTTGACCCGGACGACAAGGAGGAACTGGAACGCATTGTGGGCCGGTTGGAGCGCCTCAAAGTAGATGGTTTGATTTGTATCGGTGGCGACGGTACGTTGAACGGCCTTCAACCGCTTGCAGAACGCATCCCGGCGGTGCTGGCCCCCAAGACCATAGACAATGATCTGGGGCTCAATTATTTGAGTGAACCCCAGGAGTGGGTACGTGAGCCTTGTGAAGAGCCTCCTGGATATCACTATGTGCGCAGCCGGCGCAGGACGGCGTTTGACCTGGACCTGATGGTGAATTATACCACGCCGGGTTTTGCCAGTGCCGTATTCGATGCGGCTTTGGGCGTGCAGCGGATCCGGACGACGGCAGAAAGCCACCGACGGATTGCCATTGTAGAAGTGATGGGGCGTCACTCCGGCTATATTGCTCTGGGTGTGGCCTACGGGCAACCAGATTTGATTCTGGTACCGGAATCTCCAGTGAATGAGGACCGGCTGGTAGAACAGGTCATTGAGTTGTACGAGCTTCAAAAAAATGTGGTGATTGTATGTGGTGAGGGGATTGTGGGAGAGGATGGTCGGGAATTGGGTGCCCGTGAGGAGTCTACGGACCCGGCCGGGAATATTCTGTTGAGTGGGGCAGCCGAAGCGTTGCGCCGCTTGTTGATTGAACGGATCGGGGATGCCTATTTTTTTGAGCGCCGCCGGAGTGAAACGGCCAGTGCCGCTATTTTTACTCGGAAAGTGGGGCATACACAGCGGGGAGGGCGGCCGGTCCTCTTTGATCGATTTTATGCCAGCCAGTTGGGCGGCAAAGCCGTGGATATGCTCCTGGAAGGGCAGAACAACACGATTTCGATTCTGCAGTGGAACCGGCAGGACGGTTTTTTCCTGGACAGTATTCGGGCTACGGCATTGCGCGACCGTTGGGGGCAGATTCGGGCACGGTACCTGCATCCTTCGTTTTATGAGCCGGAACTGATGAAGCCCTCCCGAATGGGCATTGAATACTTGTTGCCCATTTTCACAACAGCGGTTGGCCATGATGATGTAGAGAACATTCGGCGAACCCTGTTCGATTCGGGCAATTTGCTCCGGCCCTACCATTCGATGAATGTGGATATTGCGAAACGAATTCGATACCTGGAAGCGGAGCAGGGGTGAAAAGAGAGACCATGGCGACGCCGTTTACAGCTGGGATCCTGGGAGATCGCAACAGCCTTGTGCGACGACTGGGAGATGCCGGCCTGTCTAAAGAAGGTGCGGATACAAGAGCAGGCATGGCGATCAGGTTGGCGGACCGGTTGAAAGATGCTGGATGTCATCCAGAGGCTCCGGTACACACATTCTGGGTGCCGGGGCGCATTGAGGTATTGGGAAAGCACACGGATTATGCCGGAGGGCGCAGCCTTCTTGCTGCAACCGAACGGGGGTTCTGCTTTGCGTTTTCGCCGCGGCCCGACCGGGTGATGCGTATCTGGCAAGAAAAAGGCCCGCCTGCATCATTCGAAATAGACAGAGACCTGGCTCCCAGCGTGGGCCATTGGACAAACTACCCAATGACCGTTGCCCGGCGCCTGGCGAGAAACTTTCCGGATCCTTTATGTGGAGCAGACATCGCGTTTGCAAGCGATTTACCGGGTGCGTCCGGCATGAGTAGTTCGAGTGCGATTGTTGTTGGTTTTTTTCTCGGACTGTCGGCTGTAAACGCTCTGGCCGAAACGGATGTGTACCGAAGCCAGATTCGGGTACCTGAAGAACTGGGAGAATACCTGGGTACGGTGGAGAATGGGCAAAGCTACGGGATTCTGGAAGGCGACAAAGGGGTGGGTACTTTTGGAGGGAGCGAGGATCATACGGCAATGCTTTGTTGTAAACGGGGGCGGTTCAGCCAGTATGCATATTGTCCTGTGCGGTTTGAGGCAGAGCTGGTGATACCAGAAGGGTTCACTTTTGCCGTAGGCGTGAGCGGGGTGACAGCGGAGAAAACGGGAGGGGCCATGGAATTGTTCAACCGGGCATCGCACCTGGCCTCTGAAGCCGCGCGGATCTGGCGGGAGTCCAGCGGGCACAAAGATCCCCATCTGGCTGCGGCAATTACGAGGTGCAACGGAGATCCAGATTCAATCCGATATGCGTTGCGCAACTGCAAGGGGATTTCTGCGGAAGACCTGTTGGATCGCTTTGAACACTTTTATCGCGAAAACGAACAAATCCTTCCGGGTGCGGTTCGGGCGTTGGAACAAGGGGATCTGGAGGGGTTTGGCTCTCTGGTAGATCAGTCCCAGGACCTGGGTGCACGTTTGCTGAAAAACCAGGTTCCCGAAACCGAATTCCTGGCACGCGAGGCACGCCGTTTGGGCGCTGTAGCCGCGTCTGCTTTTGGTGCAGGCTTCGGAGGGAGTGTGTGGGCGCTTGTGCAAGAAGAGGACGCAGAAGATTTTCTTGGGGCGTGGGATAGTGTCTATGGCCAAGCCTATTCAGAACACGCGAATGATGCTTCGTTTTTCTGTACTCCGGCCGGCCCAGCCGCATTTGAATTTTGAAAAGCAGAAAATAAAAAAAAGCCCTCTCTTTAGATGGATGAAGAGAGGGCTTTTTTATGCCCCAGATCGAGAGTTTGCCCTTGTTGACTTACCGCTTTTTCCCTTTTCTTGAGACCTTTTCCCGTACGGGTGCAACACAGGCGGCCTGGTAGCGCTGTGCAAAAGC
>JAQCGA010000516.1 GCA_027619145.1 bacterium
AAGGTGAAGAACCCACTCGGCGTTGAGGTGGAATATCCGTATTGGGAGGATGGTGACGGGAACCGGTATTTTTTTATGGGCCGTGTGTGGTGGGAGCAACGGTTTTACCTGGCGGAGCGGGCGCGGATGATGGGTGAGCTGTACCAGGCTAGAGGGGAGCGGGCTGTTGCGCGGCGTGCTGTGTTGATTCTGAATGCGTTCGCAACGTACTATCCCGGTTACCTGGTGTGCCAGGATATCGCGCACGAGACCAAGTTGTTTTTTACAGAGCCGCCCTTTCCCCGGCGTGGGGGCAAGTGGGGGGAGTGGAAGTATGAGGAAATTCCGACGAATTTGCTCCTGGCGTATGACTCGATTTGTAACAGTGGCGAGGTGGAACGTCTGGGGGCAGACGTTCGTGCGCGGATCGAGAACGATTTTTTCCGGGCATGTGTGCGGCAGGATGGGTACCACGGGCGGTTGTACACGAATGCGAGTCCCCATACGTACGAGGGGTATGCGATGGCCGGGCGTGTATTGGGGGAGCCGGAGTGGGTACACGAAGCGGTGCGTCGGACCGAGACGTTTGCGCAGAAACATTTTTTTGTAGATGGATTCTGGTGCCAGGGCTCGGTGGGGTACCATCGGTATACGCTGAATGGATTACAGCGGGTATTTGATGCATTACGAGGGTACAGCGATCCACCGGGATACGAGGATATGGAGGATGGAAAGCGGTTCGATGACCTGGATCCGGAGCGAGATTTGCCAGCGGTGAAGCGTGCGCTGGGAATCATGGATCTCTGCCTGTATCCGGATGGGCGGAGGATGGTGGTGCACGATTGCTGGGCGCGGTTCGAGAATTTGCAGGTGCCCGAGCAGTCAGTTTCTACGTTGCTTCCGGGGATGGGGCATGCCTGGATGGGGTGCGGGCGTGGAGGTTCGCAGGTGCAGGCCCATTTGCATTTTTCGGATGGGGCGTACGGGCACAGTCATGCGGATAATCTGAATTTAATCCTGTTCGCTCAGGGACAGGAACTGGTGTCGGATTTGGGGTACACGCATTCGCGGTATCGGATGTGGAGCCGGAGCACGCTGGCACACAATACGGTGCTGATTGACGGGAAAGAGCAACACATTGGAGATTCGGAAAATCCTGCTGCTGGACGTCTGCTGGCTTTTGAGACATGTTGTGAACCGGTGCAGTGGATGGAGGCGGGCGCGGAGAGAGCCTATCCGGGGCTGGCAAATGTGTACCGGCGGATGCAGATGCTGGTTCGTGTTGACGATGACCTTGCGTACGTAGTAGATCTGTTCCGCGTGGCCGGAGGGAACCGGCATGATTGGGTAATGCACGGAAGTGCAGACCGTGACGGAACGGGGGAACTGAATTTGAAAACGGCGTTTTACGGAGAGAATCTGTTGCCGGGTGTACGGGTGCGATTTCCGGAAGACGCTCGGGATTCTGGGGATGCGGAAGGGGAGAATCCGAATTACGCGTTTGTTCAAAATGTGCACCGAGGGGAAGGAAGGGCGACTGTGACTTTTCGGAGTACGGATTCGGATGTGGGTGTGAAGACACATCTGTTTCCGGAGTGCGAGGTTTTCCTGGGAGATGCACCTTCGCTCCGGCGTGCGGAGGAGAACGATGCCTTGCTAGACCAGTACCGAATGCCCGTCTTTCTGGCCAGACGAGATGGCGTAGCGGAGAGTTGTTTTGTGGCGGTACATGAACCGCTTGAAGGAGATGGGTTTATTGAGGCAGTGGAGGTGCAGGCCTGTGGAATGGACGAGGTTGTCTTGTCTGTGAAACACGGGGGCGGGACGGATCATATTGTGCATCGGGTGGAATCGGGGGAGGTGCGTGTAGGAGATTTGCAGATGCAGGGCGAGGTAGGGTTCGTGCGGGAGCGGGCGGGTGAGCCGGTGTGGATGGGGCTGTGGGGTGGGACGGAGTTGCGGTGGCGAGACCAGGTATTGTCCGGGAAAGGGATTTTCCGAGGGAAAGTAACGGGGGTTTTACGCAAGGCAGATGGTGCGGCCAAAGATGCGCTTGTGGTGGAAGGTGATTTGGCGGATGATCTTCAGGGCGTAACGGCGATTCTGGAGTTTGGCGATGAGTCCACACTGGGGTACCGGGTTGAGCAGATCGAACAGGAAGAAGGGGAGACGCACCTGGCGTTGGCGGATGATCCAGGGATTGAGATTACACCGCAGGGGATGCGGCATCTGTATTGTCCGGGACGGAAGATTTTGGGTGAGGTGACGTTCAAGGTACTGACATCGGTTTTTCAGGAGGCGTAACAATGGTTCGTGTGGGATTTGTTGGGTTGGGGCACAACGGAGTTGCCCATGTGGAGGCGCACCGGCGGGTGGGGAAGTCCGAGGTGGTGGCGCTGTGTGACACGAATCCGGCACGTTTGCAGGAGGTGTCCGAGCAATTTGGGGTTTCCCGGACGTATGCTACCGCGGAGGCGTTGTGTGCGAACGAGGATGTGGATGCGGTAAGTATTCATACGGGAGATCCGTACCACGTGGAGCCGTTTGCTGCTGCGGTACGGAACGGGAAACACGTGCTCGTGGAGAAACCGCTGGCCAATTCTGTGGAGGAGGTGGAGGCGATTGTTCGGGTCGCGCAGGAGGCGGATCAATCGTTGAAGCTGGCGGTGGGATATATTCTGCGATTCAATCCGGTGTTTGAGGCAATTCACCGGCTGTGTGTGGATGGGCGGTTGGGGAAGGTGTATTATATGGAGGGGGATTATATCCACAATTTGCTGTATCAGGCGAATCAGACAGATGCCCATACCGGGGTGAACTGGTACCTGGAGTCTGAACGGCCGGTTGTCGGTGGGGGCAGCCATCCGCTGGATTTGCTACGCTGGTTTTCTGGGGCGGAAGTGGTGGAGGTGATGGGGTATAGCAACCACGTGGCGTTTCCAGAAATGAAGAATGACGATTGTCAGGTGGGGATGTTCCGGTTTAACAATGGTGCTGTGGCCAAGGTTGCGGCGCTGTACGCACCTCGGCGGGACGGTCCATTGTATTATAATTTGCGGCTGTACGGGACGATGGGAACCGTGGAGCGAGATCAGGCAGCCATTGCGAAAGATGAAGCAGATGTGCACCCGGCATTCGAAGCGGTAGAAGCAGACCGGGTGAAGGGGCATCCGTACGATCCGGAAGTGGAAGATTGGCTGGATGCTATTGTGGAGGACCGGACGCCCCGATGCGATGTGTTCGATGGGGCGAATTCTACGGTGGCAACGCTGGTGGCCGCCGAGGCGATGTCGCAGGGGAAGACGCTTTCTGTGCCTGTGTATCGCAGGGCATGACATAGATATCTGAATCCGAGGTTATTATGCTGGGAATCTATTTGCTGGCTGTTTTGTTTGGAAGTTTGGCGATTGTCTGCGCGGGTAGCGTTCGTGCAGTTGCAGGTGAGCGGACGCCGGTCTATCTGGTAGAAAACGATCCTCAGGAGGTAAAGCGGCTACGCGAAGTGGTTGCACCGTTGATGGCGATGTCCGAACAAGAGATGGTTGCGCTGGTACCGGACCGGACGGGGTTTCGTTTTGTGGGATGTCCGGCCTGTGATGAAGGGACGCAGGAGGGGCAGTTGACGTGGTCGATTTTAGATCCACATCGTGTGAAGTGCCGGTTCTGTGAGACGAGTTTTCCGAATGAGAAGTTTCTCGAGGATGAAGTTTTAAAAGTGATCAATCCGGTTGG
>JAQCGA010000517.1 GCA_027619145.1 bacterium
AACCTTCCGTTGTCCACCCATACCTTTTCTCCTCCCTCTACCCACCAATCTGTCCCAGGCGAACCGCCCTGCGGAACCCCTTCAAAATCCTCGAAAAATAACACCGGTTCTTTCTCCATAACCCCAAACCTCCTGGACCCGCTCTCTACTCGCTCCCAGACCGATCCGAAAGCCAACCCTCCAACCCGAAGGACGTCCTGCGGACGAGAACCAGCACCAGCGCTGCCGTGATCATCACAGCATCCCGAACCAGCGCCTCGGTCAAAGAAGCTGCGGTCCCATCGGCTCCGAAACACCCGCACGAAAGCTCTGCACCACGCGCAAGGTTGATCCCTATGGCCACACCAAATGCCGTCAACAACACCAGCGCCGCCAATGCGTTTCCTCGCGTCCAGAACCCTGCTACCAAGCCCAGACCTGCCACAATCTCCATCCACGGCACCACAATTGCAAAAATATGAATCAGCGCATGGGGCAATACATCGTACGCACGTACGGTCAAGGCAAAAAGCGCGGTTTCACCAACCTTGGCAAACCCGGCCCACAGCAACAACCCGCCCAAACCCACGCGGCAGACCGTCAACAAAGCAAATCGAATGCTCATGGCTGGTCTCCTGTTTTTACCGGATGTCCTGCCTCTGTCCATTCCTGCCACCCACCGTAAAACGCACCCACCCGGGTAAAGCCCAGTTGATCCATCAAGCGGTCGGCCAAGTGCAAACTGCTCTGGCAACTTCCACCGGAGCAATACGTGATGATACGCGCATCTTTCGGCAGGTCTGAAAGCAGTTCCTGGCCCTTCGTCTTCACCTCCGGACCCATCAAACTCAACGCACCCGGAATGTGCCCCCGAGCGTAATCGGCCGGCCCACGCGCATCCACAAACACAGTATTACCCTCGTCAAACGCCTTTTTCGCGTCCTCCAGGCTTACGTGCATATCCTTAATATAAAGATTCCAGTTCACATATTCGGACAGTGTAACCTGTTCTGGCGTTTGAACTGGAATGCCTGAGGCAGACAAACCATTATAGGCCAACCCCACACCTGCACCCAAAACCAGAATCAGTACCGCCTGTAGAACAATGCGTACCCCTGTTTTACACCTGAACGTTCCGTCGTCCATACCTTCCCTTTCTCCAAAGAGTTCCCAACCGCTTTGGCGAAGTATAACATTGCATTCAGCATCTGTCAAGAATCTTGGATTCCGGCTTTGACAATCCGGCTTCCATGTGCTATTTTGGTGCACCTTTTTACATCAATCACACAATACGCCAAGGAGACACCCATGCCCGCAGCAAACCTGGCCCTGAACGGCGGCCCTAAAACCGTTACCGCAGCCATTGCAGACCGGTGGCAAACCGTTACTTCCCTGGAAAAAGACTTTGTCAATCGCGTCCTGGACGACCTGGGCAACGCCTACGAACAGATTGACCGATTCCAGGAAGAGTTCCGCGCCTTTGTAGGCGCGAAGTATGCCATTGCTCTGTGCAACGGCACCGCCACCCTGCACTCGGCCATTTTCGCGGCAGGCGCACGCACCGGCACAGAAGTCATTGTTCCCTCCATAACCTGGCACGCCAGCATTACCCCCATTTTACACTGCGGTGCCACCCCCATCTTCTGCGAGGCAGACCCGCATACCTTCTGCGCAGACCCCCAGGATGTTCAAAAACGCATCACCGACCGGACATGCGCCATCATTGTCACACACGTATACGGAAACCCAGCAAACATGGACGCCTTCCGGGACATGGTCAAAGGCACAAATATTACCCTCATCGAAGACGCTTCCCATGCCCATGGTGCCCTCTGGAGTGGAAAACCTGTAGGTGCTCTCGGCCAAATCGGTTGCTTCAGCCTCCAGGGGAGCAAGCCTGTTACCGGAATTGAAGCAGGTGTTGTTGTAACCAGCGACGATGATCTCTACGACCGAATGCTGGCCCTGGGCCACTACGGACGCTGCGAAAAAGAATTTACCACCGACCGGTTCAAAGACCTCCACAACATCGGCCTGGGGATCAAATACCGCGCGAACCCCCTGGGCCTTGCCATGGCACGCGCACAACTCCAGCGCCTGCCTGAACTCAACGAAAAACGCCGAGCATGGTTTTCCCGCCTGGACGAGCGGTTGGGAAAAATCCCTGGAATCGCCCCTCAAAAAACCTACCCCCAGGCCATCCGCGGGGGCCTGCTCCTCTACACCGGCCGCATCCACCCGGAAGAGATCGGTGCTCCTGTGCCCGCCGTACTCAAAGCCCTGGTTGCCGAAGGCGTCCAGACAACTCCCGCCATTACCCCATTCGGCTACGGCGTGATGCACCGTGAACCCCTCTTCAACCATTTTTCTTTCGACGGTTTGGGTGGGCCCTGGGGAGACCTTCCACAGGACGCCCGCAAACCCGACCAGTCTCTCCCGGTAAGTGAATCCATCCACGCCTCCTGCTTCTGGCTTACCACCCCGGTAGACCCCAGCCCCGAGTGGGTGGATCAGGTGGGTGATGCATTCGAGAAAGTAGCCGCGCACGGGGACCGGCTCTCTCAATTGTAGTCTGCGCCCTGCGCCGGATATGAAAACGTACAAAACCAAACAGGCCACACGTTGCCCAACTTTGGAGAACCCACCATGCCGCAGGTCGTCCGACTTTCCGAAGCCCCCAGAACCCACCTGGGCAAAGACCCCAACCTCACCCGCGACCTGAACGGTCAGCTCTGGATTGCCTGGCACAATTACAGGATGAAAGAAGACCGCATCCTCGTGCGATCCGTCCAGAGCGGACGGCGGGGCCCGGTCCTTGAAATCAGTGACCAACCTGGCATCAATTTTCAGCCACGGATTGCCTGCGACGGCCACAACAACATTTGGGTCGTATGGAGTGCACAACGCGAGAACCACTGGTGCATCCTTGCCTGCTCCATTTCTGAGGGGAAGCCCGGTACTGTCATCTGCCTCAGCAAACATACAGAACCTGAAACCTTCCCCGCCATCACTTCCGACGCGCAAGGTCACATATGGGTTGCCTGGTGCTCTATTCGAGACGGACGCCACATCATTCTGGGCCGCGCATTGCACCACGGCCACTGGTCAGACATGATAGAACTCTCCCGCTCTTCAGGGGACCAGTACCGTCCAGCACTTTGTGGTGCAGACAACTGCGCGTGGCTCGCCTGTGAGTCCTCGCACGACGGTCGCTACGACATCCACCTGCGGCGCTGGACACAACACGGGGCGGGGCGTCCGGTTTCTCTGGGCCACACCGGCTCCTGGGAAATGTTCCCCCGCCTTTGTCCAGATGGAGAAGGCGGCGTGTGGGCAACATGGGTTGCCACCCACGATGTAACCAACAACAAAGGCTTCGTGGACCATAAAGTTGACCTCATGGCCGCCCAATACGACGGCCACCACCTGATTCCCTACCGCAGTCCGGACCACAGCAAACCCGACGGGTATGTAACCCACCTCTACGACGGCTTGCTTGGACGCAACTGGTATATGGGATTTGTAGGCTGGCGCCGTCGCCCCCAGATCGTTCGAACCGACACCGGCCACACCTGGGTGCTCTACGAACGGAAAGAAGATGAACGCGTCAACCGACACGGTCCAGATGCGCTCTTCTACGCCCGGCCGCTCACAGGCCCCGGCCGGGTTCGCTCTTTTGAAATTGACCGCCAGTACCATGCATATACCGTCTCCGGCGATCTCCTTGTTGAA
>JAQCGA010000518.1 GCA_027619145.1 bacterium
AAACCCGGATGGGTAAAGGAAAAGGGAGCCCGGAATTCTGGGTAGCCGTGGTGAAGCCCGGACGCATCATGTTTGAGATCGAGGGTGTGCCCCAGGAAAGCGCAAAAGAAGCGATGCGGCTTGCCGGTCACAAAATGCCTATTAAGACCCGGTTTGTGGAGCGGGGAGGTTTTGAAGAATGAAACCCAGTGAACTTCGTCAGATGAATCCAGAAGAAGTGCACCAGTTGCTAAACGACAAACTGGAAGAACTTTCCAACTTGCGTTTACGGAATGTGACAATGCAACTGGACAATCCACTGACGATTCGGCATGCCAGGCGCGACCTGGCTCGTATTCGGACAGTTTTGAAGGAACACGAGTTGGGTTTGCACGCTCTTTCTGGAGTATCGAGTGGGCGTACTGAAGAGGAGAAAGGGAACTGAGCGCTATGGCTGAGACGCAAACACGAAGCCGCCGGAAGACCATGATTGGGCAGGTGGTTAGCGACGGCGCAGACAAAACAATTGTGGTAGAAGTGGCGTCGCAAGTGCCCCACCCGCTGTACCGAAAGGTGATGAGGCGCAGATCCAGATTTGCAGCACACGACGAAGACAATACCGCCGGAATTGGCGATAAGGTGATGATTATGGAGACCCGCCCATTAAGCAAAACCAAGCGGTGGCGTCTTGCGGAGATTCTGGAGAAAGCTCAGTAGGGGGCGAAGGGCAATGGTCAGGGAATTTACGATTTTGAATTGCGCAGACAACAGCGGCGCGCGCAAAGTGATGTGCTTTCGCGTGTTGGGTGGAACGAAGCGCAGGTACGCTGGTCTGGGGGATACGATTGTGGTCTCGGTAAAAGATGCACAACCCCATGCTGCCGTAAAAAAAGGTGAGGTGGCCCGGGCGATCATTGTCCGGACCAAGAAAGAGGTTCGACGTCCAGACGGTTCTTATGACGACAATGCCGCGGTTCTGATTAACACTGATGGGGAGCCGAGGGGCACCCGCATTTTCGGGCCGGTTGCCAGGGAACTGCGCGAAAAAAGTTTTATGCGAATTGTTTCCCTTGCAGCGGAAGTGGTCTGATAGGCCCCTGGGAGGAAAAATGGCTGTTAAGTTGCATATTCGCACAGGCGATCAGGTTGAAGTCATCAGCGGAGTTGATTCAGGTAAGCGCGGCCGGGTATTAAGAGTTTTCCCGGAAAAGTCGCGCGCGCTGGTGGAGGGTGTGAATTTTATCAAACGTCACACCAAGCCGAACCAGAAGAACCAGCAGGGTGGAATAATTGAAAAAGAAGCGCCGATTCACGTTGCCAAATTAATGGTCGTGGATCCGCAAACGGATGAGCGGACCCGGGTGCGCCGAAAACAACTGGACGATGGGTCTCGGGTGCGGGTTGCGGTGAAGAGCGGCGAAGAGATCCCTGAAGTAAGCTGACGAGAGGACACAATGGCAGAACGGTTGCGTGGAGTTTACGAAAAAGAAGTAATCCCGGCGCTGATGGAGCGGTTCGGGTACACAAATGTGATGCAGGTTCCTCGCCTCGTAAAAGTTGCTCTGAATATGGGCGTTGGCGAGGCAGTCCAGAACCCCAAAGCCATGGATGGGGCACTGGAGGATCTTGCTAAGATCTCCGGCCAGCGTCCGTCTGTGCGCCGGTCCAAGAAGGCCGTATCGAACTTCAAGTTGCGTGAAAACGTGCCCATCGGTTGCGCGGTCACGTTACGGCGAGATCGAATGTACGAGTTTCTGGATCGTTTTTTCACCTTCGCTGCTCCGCGCATTCGAGATTTTCGGGGGCTGTCTCCCAATTCCTTTGATGGGCGTGGAAATTACACGATGGGTATTCGGGAACAGATTGTTTTTCCAGAAATTGAATACGATCAAATCGATGAAGTTCGCGGGCTGGATGTCACCATTGTGACGACCGCCGAAACCGATGAAGAAGCCGCGGAGTTGTTGCGCCTGCTGGGAATGCCTTTCCGGACGGCCGCCGAGGCTGCTTGATCTGTTAAGAGAGAGGGAGTTGTGGCCAAAAAAGCACTCATCATCAAAGCCAATCGAAAACCGAAATTTGCTGTGCGCGGATACAATCGGTGTCATCGTTGCGGACGCCCCAGAGGATTTTTGCGGCGTTTTGGCATCTGCCGAATTTGCTTCCGTCAACTGGCCCTTGAGGGTCAGATTCCGGGTGTAACGAAAGCGAGCTGGTAGGGCGTTTACCCCTGCCAACAGGAGGCGTACCATTTATGAGCATGACCGATCCGATTGCGGATATGCTAACCCGTACTCGGAATGCATCCCGGGCGGGACACCGCAAGGTAGATATTCCCAGTTCCAATTTGAAGCGTGAACTTGCCCGTATCATGAAAGAGCGGGGCTTCATTCGGAACTATGCATTTGTAGAAGACAACCGCCAAGGGTATTTGCGGCTCTATCTCAAATACAGTGAAAGTGAAGAGTGTGCGATCCAGGGGATTACGCGTATCAGTACTCCGGGGTTGCGCACCTACGTTGGAAAGGACGATATCCCCCGTGTCCTCAGCGGGCTCGGGGTTGCCATCCTCTCCACATCCAGGGGCATCCTGACCGACGCCGAGGCCCGCAAGGCCGGTGTTGGCGGTGAGGTTCTCTGCCACGTCTGGTAAGTCGAAGG
Source organism: bacterium (assembly GCA_027619145.1). The sequence goes on from JAQCGA010000518.1 coordinate 2,641, forward strand.
AGTTGCATCGTGTCACGAGTTGGAAAACAGCCTATTCCCGTTCCGGGTGGCATTGAGGTTAAAATCCAGGACGGACAAGTTCAGGTAAAAGGGAGTAAAGGAAGCCTTCAGGTTCCGGTGCACCCCCAGACTGAGGTAGTCCGGGAAGATGATGCCTTGCTTGTCAAGGTCAAAGACGGCGAAGGCCGTGATGCATGGGCTATGTGGGGGCTGACCCGGGCTCTGCTGGCCAATGCGGTTGAAGGGGTAAGTAGTGGTTTCGAAAAACGCCTGGCGGTTGTAGGCGTTGGATACCGTGCAGATATGAAAGGCAAAAACCTGGATCTTCAGGTGGGCTTCAGTCATCCTGTAACCATTGCCCCGGATCCTGGTATTGAGTTGAGTGTTGAACCCCCTCCCCAGAATCTGGAAGGGGCGCAAGTGTCCGTTGTGATTCGCGGCGCAAGCAAAGAAATGGTTGGGCAGGTGGCTGCAAATATCCGTAAAGGTCGGCCGCCGGAGCCTTATAAAGGTAAAGGAATTCGGTACGTTGACGAATACGTGCGCCGGAAGGCTGGCAAGACGGCCGCCGGTTAATTGAATTTTTAACAAAGCGGAGATCTTGTCCTCCGCGGGATAAACGGAACCGGCTCAATGGCAAACAAACAGATTCAAAAAGCAAAATTGCGTACCCGGCGGCGTCTGCGGATCCGGAAGAAAGTGGGAGGTACCCCACAGCGGCCTCGACTGGTAGTTCGCCGTAGTCTAAAGCATATTCACGCGCAAATTGTTGATGATACCTCCGGGCGGTCTCTGGTGGGTCTTTCCAGCAACTCCTCCGATGTTCGGGAGAAGCTCGTGGCCGTAGAAGGAAAATGCGATAAAGGCCGTGAAGTGGGCCGGTTGCTGGCGGTTAAGGCGTTGGAAGCCGGTATCCAGCAGGTAGTATTCGACCGAGGTGGGTATTTGTATCACGGCAGAGTGAAGGCGCTTGCCGAAGGTGCCCGTGAAGGGGGTTTGAAGTTCTGAGCGACGAGTGAACGATCTGGGGCACCTTCTGGTTGCTTTGGATTGCCTCGTGTGTTTTTCAA